>JADLHV010000257.1 GCA_020848595.1 Bacteroidia bacterium | reverse complement strand
TAATCGGGATGCCAATTATCTGGATTATCATTAACAAAACAGGTGTACATTATTCTAAACCATTACCTTACTATTACGAAAGAGAATTAGCCGCTAATGGTGACACAATTTATCATACTATCAATGATTTTCATCTCGTTAACCAATTCGGTGATAGTGTCTCTCTTAAATCGTATGAAAATAAAATTTTATTAGTCAGTTTCTTCTTTGCCTCTTGCGAAACTATTTGTCCTAAAATGAATAGTTATATCGCTCAGCATGTCTATAAAGAATTTGCAAAAGATACTTCTATTGTTTTTTTGAGCTTCTCTGTTGATCCAGAAAATGATCGCCCTGAGGTGCTTGCAAAGTATGCAAATCAACTTGGAGCTGGTCAAAATTGGCAGTTCCTAACGGGCTCTAAGGCGAAAATCTATAGCTTAGCCGCTAATAGTTTTAAAATACCTGGTGCCGAAGATGGTCATCAAGGACTCTTTCATAGTAATAAAATTGTTATAGTCGACAAACAAAAACATGTTCGAGGTGTTTTTGATACTGGTGGTCAAAATGAAAAATCTGCAACCATCGATGCTGTTAGAGCACTTAAATTGCAATATGTAAATCATGAAAATCATAGCCAAAAATGATAAATTAGCCAATGGGCTTATTCTTACTCTCTCTTCTGTAGTATTTATTTTAGTCGTTGTAATGCGAAAATATAAACTCGATATTGATTTCGGGTTTGATAAACACGTTTTTCCAGCTATTTCGGCCTTTTTAAATTCTGTTGTTGCAATTTTGCTAGTGCTTGGTTTATGGTTTGTTAAGCAAAGAAAACTCGAATTGCACAAATCTACAATGTTGGCTGCCCTTGGATGCTCTATACTTTTTTTATTGACTTATGTCTTATATCATTTAACATCTCAAGAAACTCCGTATGGCGGAACTGGGGCAATAGTCATTGTCTATTATATTATTTTGTTCTCTCATATTGCATTAGCAGGCGTCATACTACCATTTATTTTATTTGCAGTATATAGAGGCCTAACTGGCGAATATGATCGACATAAAAAACTTACAAAATGGGTATGGCCTATCTGGTTTTATGTCTCAGTGACTGGTGTTATTGTCTATTTTATGATTGCACCTTATTATCCTGCTTAATATTATTGTGATTTTTATCACTAAAGTTTCTCATAAATTATCTTAATTTTGCCCTAAATATGTTTAAAAGAATTCTGACAATTTTAATATTCGGAGGTCTTTTCCTACTAGAATCTGCAGCTCAATGCCCAATGTGTAAAGCGAGTGTTGAAAGTAGCCAATCTACTAATACAAAAAGTGTTGGAATGGGTTTAAATGCAGGTATTCTTATGCTTATGGGTGCAGTTTATGTTATTCTGTTTTCAGTAGGAATCTTATGGTATAAGAAATATAGAAAAACACAAAACGAATATGCCGGATAATTTAAAAGTCCCATCTAAATTTTCAAGTTTGATGGCTTGTAAATGTCCAAGATGTAGAACTGGTAGGGTGTTCCCGAAATCTATATTTGATATTACTGGGTTTAGTAAAACGAATGACTTTTGTCCGCATTGTGGCTTAAAGTTCGAACATGAAACAGGCTTCTTCTGGGGTGCTATGTATATTAGTTATGCCTTTAGTACCGCTTTTATGATTTTCTTTGGTGTTGTAGCTATCAATAATGATTGGGCTTGGAATAAAATTCTTTGGACAATTTTACTTACTGCAGTCGTTCTCGTGCCTTTCTCTTATCGTTATTCACGTATATTACTACTATACGGTATTTCTCCTCATCGACATTTTAAGGTTCGCTATAGATTAGGTGAACTGAAAGATACTGGTCTTTAATATATCTAAGTTTATTTGCTACTGAGGTATAATTATTTTATTTTGCCTCAAAATTTTATGCTTTTCTACGGTCATAATTCCAAAACGGTTAGTGCTAATCTTATTGATGAAAAGTGCACTTATTGCGACTCTAATAAACTGTCAATTATTGTTCAAAGACCTTATTCTCATGTTTTCTGGATACCAATGTTTCCTATGAAGATGGTTGGGATGTCTGTTTGTGGTGATTGTAAACAATTACTTACAGAAAAGGAGATGCCCGCTTCTTATAAAAAATATGTAGATGATGTCAAAAGCTACTCGAAAGCACCGTTATGGATGTGGTCTGGATTAATCGCTTGTGGATTATTATTGTCTTATGGCATTTTCGCGTCGCAAAAGCATGATGAACTCAAAAACCAACTAATTAGCGCTCCTAAATTGGGACAAATCTATGAATGGCGAAATGAACAGAATGAATACACTTTGTCTAAAATTGTTAAAATAAATAAAGATACAGTTTATGTTCAATGGAGCGATTATACTTCTACTAAATTAACTGGATTGACTGATATCAGTAAAATGGGAGATAAAGCTTTTGGAGAGCAAATTTCTCCTTTCACACTTAATGAACTAAAATCAAAGCTCGAAAAGGGCGATATTGTCGATATCGAGAATTGATTTCTCATTTATTTGAATTTTCCTTAGGTCTATTTATTAGTAAAATGGACTAGATATTAAAACGTAATGCCTACTTGTTAAATAGAGTAGGCGTTTTTCTTTTTGCCATCTCATCTTTGCTCTGTCCATCACTGGATTTCAACTTTGCAAAATTTAACATATGTGGTATAGAAGTGTGCTTTTGGTTGCTTTGATTTTGTGTAGTCATAATCTGTCTGCTCAGATTGATTTTGAAGATGATTGGAATGCCATGTTTAATCGTGTGCGTAGTTCTGGAATGGTGTCTAATGCTTGTTTATGGGAATACGGGTTGACTGATACATCGTTGCTTAATTATAAGGGATTAAATGGGGATGATACCGTTAGCTTCGCCAACTGGTCGGCTTTGTATGATTGTTGGGGGAATTCGGTGATGGACTCTTTATTAATTCCAAAAGAAAAAAAGGAAATCTTAAATTGGTATAATCAGTATTTTAAAAAAGGAATTGTGCCTGTATCTGCAATTATGGTGCATGGTTCAAAATTTAAATCAACTGCTATCGAAAATGGTGACTTGTATTTTGATACAGTTCAGTCGCAGTTTTTATATAAATCTTCAATCGGAATAGTCGAAGATGCTAATGTTTTTATTTCTGCACCTTTCGTTCAGAATTTCTATGATAAGTCAGCAAAATTTATTTTTAGCGATTCATTTTTCTTTTCTAATACCGGCTTGAGTGTAACGGAAATTCATTTTAAAATAAATGATCTTCCGTTTGCTAAGGCCGAACTGAATCAAATTACAAATATTGAATTGAAACCTGGAAGTAATACTTTAACGCTCCAATGGTTGTTTTCTAATGGTTTGTTTTTTAGATCTAAGGTTTCGATTTCTTTATTAGAAACACATTCATCATTTGGTAACGACCAGCTTATGCCTCCATTAATCGGGGATGAATTTCGAAATATTTATACAGAACCCTTTCGCAAAACTGAAACAGAAGAACCCTTAGGCGCTTATATAGAAGTTTTACCTGGTATCGAAAATGGATTGAAACATACATGTATTAAAAAGCCTATAATATTTGTTGAAGGTATAGATTTTGGCTATGAGGATCATCCAACTGGCTGCTATGGCGGTAAATGCGGTAATGTCGGATTGCGTGATTTAATGCGTGGATCTATTTTTAATCCCTATGAAACTAAATTAAAGCACGCATTTGAAGATTGGGAACCTATTAAGAAAGCCCCAAAATTAATTGCTGAATTACAATCTGCTGGTTATGATTTAATTTATCTCGATTTTCATAATGGAGCAGATTATATTGAAAATAATGCTATGTTGTTAGTGGAGTTAATTAAAAGGGTCAATTTTATAAAATGTTCTTCTGAGGAAATTGTGGTTATCGGCGCTAGTATGGGTGGATTAGTAAGTCGATTCGCCTTATCTTATATGGAGAAAAAAGGTATTCCACATTGTGTACGTACATTTCTCTCTTTTGATTCTCCTCAAAATGGAGCAAATATTTCTCTTGGTTTGCAGCATTGTCTGAAATACTATAGAAAGAAACTGCCTGGAATTAAAGATAAATTTGATAGAAAGTTAGATAGAGCAGCAGCGAGGCAAATGCTTGTGCAGAACAGTCTTTCAGAAAATGGATTTAAAGAACATGGCGATAGAATTGACTTAGTGTCTAAATTAGAAGGCTTGGGTTCTTTCCCTTCTCATTGTCGAAAAATTGCTTTAGTTAATGGTAGTATAACCGGACAAAATCAAGGTTTTGATCCTGGTGATGTACTATTGAAAATGAATCCATACTTAGGTAAATTTAATTTCGATATGCTTGAAATTTCATGCACCGTTTGGGCTACGTATGCACTTATTGATGGAAAGAATTTAGTGCTCTCGGCTTTATACCCCTTTAGTAAGAAAGCACTTGTGGAAGTTAAAGATGGGATTTATTGCTTCGATAATATGCCAGGCTCTTTGAGGTTCGATCTTGAGGATTCAAGAGCTATTTACGGTGTTTTTAACGTCATAAATAAACGTGATGGTATTTGTTTTATACCTACTCATAGTGCTTTAGCTTTAAAATATGAAGGTTATTTAGATGATATCAATGCCACTATTCCTATGAATGCACCCAATCATGAAAAATATGCATTTGATGCTTATTTCGGTGAAGCTTTTTCTCAAGAACATATGATGATTACAGACAATAATATTGATTGGATTCTAAATCAATTGGAAATGAATAAAAATGAATTGTTGACTGTCCTCGATAGAAGATATAATTTTGGACGATTTGAGAGAAATGTTATTAGTACTGTCGAGGTAGGAAGTGGTGGTGAATTGTGCGTCAACTGCGAAGGTCGATCTGGCTTTGGTAATGGTGATTTTGATACCGAAATTCCAAATAATAGTCAATTTCATCTGTTTACTTCTGAGTGTGGTAATATCATTACTATTAGTAATGGTGGTCGCCTGCAAATTGGTTCCGATGAGTCGCATATTGGTTATTTACATGTCAGAAGTGGTTCGGTATTGGAACTCTTGCCAGGTTCAGAATTGGTCGTCAATCAAATGTCTGAACTATTTATCGAGGAAGGTGCCGAGATAATTATTCATCCTGATGCTAAAATTGTTCTAGATGGCGTTAATGCACTCTTAAAAATTGATGGATTACTAAGATTAAAAGATAATGCTGTTTTTTCAATCGAAAATAGGAAAAGTGAAGTAAAAGGTTGTGTGCATTTTAGGTCAATTAGAGGGGGCTATGGCAACGCTAAGGTAGTTGTAGAAGGAAGCAATGTTTCATTTGATTTGAAAGGGTCTGGAATGAACTATCAGATTTTGCAAATTGAAGGTATATTGAATATAGGTGTTGAGTTTCCTTTAAAAAGTTTTAGTGCACTAAATTCAAAATTCGCCTATGGAAGCAATTCATTACTTAGAATTAATGGCGAGGTTTTTATTGAAAAAATAAATTTCTACCTATTGCCTTGGGCTACAAAGCGCAATCCTTCTGCTTTAGATTTAGGTAAGTTTAATCGATGCCGAATTTTGCAGTCGAATTTTCAAGATTTTAATTTTGCTATCATCACTTCGAGTGATTTTGATGAAGCTTCATTAGAAATTGAAAACTGCGAATTTAAATATTGTAATAATGCCGTATTTATGCATGCAGCTACTGTGAAATTTAATCATTGTCGATTCGTTGGAATGTTCGAAACGGCAATTCTATATTCAGGAGATTTGAAAGAATTGAATTTGAAAACTTGCTCCTTCATCTCCAATAAATTGGCAATTAGTTTATTGAATTCTAATATTTCTACAACTTATGTTTTTGCTTCTGATTTAACTTTTACATCAAATTTAATTGCAATTCAATGCGAATTTGTTGAATTAAGTCTGAGTTGTTCAAGGTTTTTATCCAATCTCACAAGTATAAAAGCAAAAAATGCAAGCCTTAATCTATCTAAACTACACTTAACAAAAAGTAATTCAAACGCATCTTTTGGAGGAGAAAATACCTTTTATCATGTTGAAGGGGTTGCCTTGGATTTAAATAACTGCTTTTTATATATTGAAAAAGGGGCAAATAATTTTATTCATCAAGGGAATGCCGTTAATGCTGATTTGATAATTGGGCAATTAACTTTCTCTTTAGCTACACATGATTCTAATAAACCTTATAATCTCAGAGGAGATGGTAATTATTGGTATCCAACGCCGTATTTAGGATTG
>JADLHV010000256.1 GCA_020848595.1 Bacteroidia bacterium | reverse complement strand
TCTGCTTGAAATAGGGCATGAGCATTGCACCAATCTAAAACGCCTAAGGTGATATATCTCATCATAAAATCTAGCCCCGCACCCGCTATGCCTAAGCCTAAACTTACCCAACTATCTTTCCAATCGTAATTGTTTATTTGCCTTTTCTTTCCAATAACAAATTCGGAGCTTATAGAAATTATATAAACGGGAAGGGAAATAATAAGCAACCATTCTTCTCTAGACATAAGCGCAAATTTATTGAAACTGTTTCTAAATTCTAATGCTTTTAGTCAGTTTATAAAAGTTTACTTGAATTAGATTCGGCTATATATCCATGGTCTTTTAACCAAGGTCCTTTAGAAGCAGCGCTTGTTGCAAGTTGATCACAACGTTCATTCTCTTTTATACCTGCATGACCTTTAACCCAATGTAATTTAACCTTATGTTTAGGATAAGTCAACAAGAAACGTTTCCATAAATCAATATTTTTTTTATTCTTAAATCCTGTCTTTTGCCATCCAAAAACCCATTTTTTTTCTATAGCATCGTGCACATATTTGCTATCGGTATAAATATGAATGCCTATATCTGGTCTTTTTACAGCTTCTAATGCAATAATTACTGCTAACAACTCCATTCGATTATTAGTTGTAAATTCAAATCCTTCTGCAATTTCTTTTCTTTGAGTGCCCCACATCATTACAATGCCATATCCGCCTTTGCCTGGATTGCCTAATGCGGCTCCATCTGTATATATAATTAACTCTTTTTCTGCACTCATATCGCTTCTGCTACTACAAATGTACTGCCTCCAATAAATATTAAATCATCTGATGATGCATTATTTTTAGCCGATTCAATAGCCTCTTTCACGCTCTGAAAACAAGTGCCTTTTAATCCAACTATTAAGCCTTCATTCATTAAAATTTCTGGTGCTAATGACCTAGGAAGATTGGCTTTGGTGAAATAATATATAGCATCTTTAGGGAGCAATTCTAGCAATTCAGTTCGAGCTTTATCACTGACCATGCCAAAAACTATATGTAATTGATTGAACTTTTCTTTCTTTAATTGTTGCATAACCAATCTTAAACCATGGGTATTATGTCCAGTGTCTGCAATGATTTTAGGATGCTTATTTAATATTTCCCATCGTCCCCTAAATTGTGTGATAGAGCGTACATTTTGCAGGGCTTGAGCTATTTTAAAAGAATCAAGATTTATTCCTTTTTGTTTTAAAATATCAACAGCTTGCATTACGGTAACTGCATTTTTCTGCTGATACTCGCCTAATAAGTCGGTTTCAATTTCTGTATTATAATAGCAAACATTTGTATCCGCAAAATAAAGCGTCGAATCCGTTTCTCTTGCTTTTGATATAAACACAGAATCGGTCTCAATATGGCTTTCGCCTATGACAACTGGAACACCGTTTTTAATAATACCTGCTTTTTCAAAAGCAATTTTTGCTAAAGTATCACCCAATAAATCTGCATGATCTTTTCCAATATTGGTTATTACTGAAAGTATTGGGGTAATAATATTTGTACTATCTAATCTGCCTCCAAGCCCTGTTTCAATAACAGCATATTCTACTTTCGATTGTGCAAAATAATCGAAACACAACGCAACGGTGATTTCAAAAAATGAAGGTTGAATAGATACTATTAAGGGTTTAATTTTATTAGTAAAATTTATAACAAATTCCTCAGTAACCATTTCTCCATCAACTCGAATGCGCTCTCTACAATCTTTTAAATGAGGCGAAGTATAAAGTCCTGTTTTATATCCATGTGATTGCAAAATTGCCGACAGCATATTACTAACACTGCCTTTACCATTTGTTCCAGCTATATGAATACATTTAAACTTATTTTGGGGATTGCCTAAAGCTTCACACAATAAAATTGTATTGGTCAGGTCTTTTTTAATAGCCGCCTTGCCATCTCGAGTAAAATAGGGGAGTTTCGAATAGAGAAAATCTACCGTTTCCTGAAAAGTCATCTACAGGATTATTGCAATTTAAAATTAATTGTTATTTGACCCGTAACTATTTTGTTTGCGTTAGTTTTGTCGAAATTAGCATTTCTTAAAATAGCTTTTCCTTTATTTACTAAACAAGTATTATCATCATATCCTGGGTCAGTTTCAATACTTGAAATAGAACCATCAGGTTGAACTACTACATTATATTTTACGGTACCTTGAGTATTGCAATCGTTTACAATTTTCTTAACATTAAGTAATCGGCGACCACTTAAATTATGAGTTGGACCTCCAGTGCCTGTTCCTCCAGGGCCAGGGCCACTTCCGGGACCATCACCATTTCCTTCACCAGTGCCATTACCTGTTCCAAATGGGTCATTGCCAGTACCACCTTTACCCGAAACTGTTGAATTCTTTTTCTTATTCAACATGTCATTTAATAACTGTTGATCTTCATCTATTTTATTAACTGGATTGGGTATTGTACTCGATTTTTTTACTGGAACAGCTGTGGCATCATTGGTTTGTTCTGTAGCACTTGGAATAGACATTTTAGGGACATTTGGTGCTGCTTCCATAGGAACGTCATCAGCTGGAGCGCCTTGTCCACCTCCACTAGGGCCATCATCTAGTGTAACGGGAATTTCATATTCTTCTGGCAATTCTTCTTTTGTTGGCTTTTCAAATTTTACTAACCAAAGTAATAAGGCAAGTAAAATAAAAAATCCAGTCGTTGAAAAACCAGAAATAGTCCGGTTTTTTCTTTCTGTTTCCTGATCAATTGCTTGTATGTGAGTCATGATTTTTAAGGTTAATACCTCTCAGTGTCTTTAGGTAAATGAAATTGATTTTTATGAGTGTATTGTATAATAACGATAGTTGTTCGTGCTTATTGTTCTACATAAACCTCGTATAGGTCGTTAACATATTCGATTTTCACCACTTTGCCTTTTTTCTCAAGGTCAATTTTATGATAGTTGGCATTATTTTCTAATTTGTATTTAGCTACCTTTACGTATTGCTTTTCTATAATGGTATCTTCAACAATTACAGTAGGGTCAGGCGTATTATCTACTATAGGATTCTCGATGTTTTCTGGAATTATTTCAGTTGGAATGTTTTCTTGAATAGTTTGAATGTTCTCAGGTTCTATTATAGTTTGTAAACTGCTGCTATCGGTAGTAATAATTGGTTCAGAGAGTACTACAGCACTTGTATCGATTAAATTTGATTGAACAGTAGCTTCAGGTAATTCAGTTTTTGTTGGAAAAGTAGGCAATACAGACGCTTCATTGGTTGTAACATCTGTTTTTTCAACTTTAAGATAAACAAAATGGACAAGAAGGGCAACAACTGCAGCCGCAATCCAAGCCTTGTAATTCATTTTAACAGGCTCAATACTCTCTATTGGAGTTCTATCTGCACTTACATCTGATACCAGGTCTAAAACTTTCTCTTGTTCTATTACAGGTGACTGAGATTCTTTAACAACTTTATGAATTTCGACAGGAAATAAACCATAAGTAGCCTTAGAAAGATTAATTTCTGGAGAAGGAGAGAACCAATATGAATTTTCTTTGCCTGGAAAAAAAGTACCTAAAGGACCAAATTTTGCTGAACCCGAATCAGAGATTAATTTTTTGTAATCGTTCAAAGAATCTTCATACCATTTTACGGCTTCATTATAAGTACAACCTTTTTGAGTTTGAATTTCATTGTAGATTAATCCATCATTCAATGTTAAATGTGGATTGAAAAAAATATGTTTAGAGTATGGTTTAATACGATCACCTGATGCACTAAAGTTACATGGACTTTCGCGGACAATAAATCCACCAAACTCAGGTAGAATAACGCATTCATAACGGTGTAATAGGCTCTCAACTAACTTTTCAAAACTCGTATTCATCTCACTTATACAGATTTCAAAAATACAAAATAAATTCGAAAATTCAGGCTTAATTTCCTACGAATGATTAAAAAAAAGGACGACTAAAAATTTCGTGTCTAAATTTGGAATTAATAGCTTGGATTAATTATAAAATTTAAGGCTATATTTAGTGTTTATAGAGGATTAATGATATTCTATGAATTAACGTCTTTATTAGCGCCTTCTCCAAATAGTGCTATATCATATTTAACAGGGTCAATTGGGTCGTATCGCCTTAATTTTTTAGTTAGTTCTAATGCCGTTTTCCAATCGCCTTTACCTTGTTTTATTAAGCCTAATGCAGCAGCTTGATTTAATACATGGACATCGAGTGGACAAACGAGTTGCGAGGTTTTTATAGATTTCCAAATTCCAAAATCAATTCCGCTATCGTCTTGTCTAACCATCCATCTAAGATACATATTTAAACGTTTACATGCACTACCTTTTAAAGGACTTGCAATATGTTTTAAAGTCCTTTGTAAAGCAAACTCAGATTCTTCATATAATTTTCTAAATCCAATAAGTCCATTTTCTATTGTTAGATCATTTTTATCAATAAACTTCGAGAAAGTAAATTCTAAACCGCCTTGTGAATTGTATATCCATTGTAAAAACCCAATCAAAGACCACAAGTCTTCGCCATTGAATGTGCGATGTACAAATGACAAACATTTTTTTAAATCCTTCGGTTGATGATTTATTATAAAATCGTGGGGATGTCCTTGCATGATTTCTATTAATCGATTGCCACTATTAATGATAGATATGCGTTGACCCCAAGCAATTAGAGCGATTAAAAAACCTATAATTTCAATATCTTCTTTTTTTTCGAAACGATGCGGTATACTAATAGGATCATTGGGTATAAAACCAATATGATTGTGCTTTATAAATCGGATATCGAGGAGTCTTTTAATTTCTTTAGACATTTATTCTGCAATGATAAGTTTAAAGTTGATGTCATTCAAGGTATTCACAATTGGTGTATATTCTTTTTTTCGAGCTATTGACTGATACATTTTTTTTATGTTCCTTTGCCACTTAATGAATCATTGGCTTTTAAAGTCGGAACCTATCAAATATTCTTGGAGTCAAATGAAAAAGGACAAGAAGACCTTTTGGGATGGTGTCCGCAATTATCAGGCAAGAAACAATCTGAAAGAGATGAAGAAGGGTGATTTATGCCTTTTTTATCATAGCAATGAAGGTAAAGAAGTTGTAGGTATTGTAAAAGTTGTAAAAGAGTTTTATCAAGATCCGACCACCGAAGATACCAATTGGGTTGTTGTAGATATTTCTCCTTTTAAAGAACTTAAACATCCTGTGACACTGGAACAAATAAAGGCAGATGACAGACTTTCAAATATCGCATTAGTGCGACAGGGAAGACTGAGTGTTATGCCATTAACTCCAGCCGAATTTGATACTATTCTCGAATTATCTGAAGCCTAATGGAAGAAAAACTCTTGTATGACCACCGCAAACTTGATGCAACGTTAAATCGTTTAGCCTACGAATTGCTTGAAAATCACGAGAATTTTCAAAATACGGCCATAATTGGATTACAACCACGAGGTATATTTCCAGCTCGAATTATTCGTCAGAAAATCGAAAATATTATTCATTCTAAAATAAAGTATGGCGAATTGGATATCACTTTTTTTAGAGATGATTTCAGAACTTACGATAAACCTTTACAAGCTAGTCCTATTCATATTCCCTTTAGTACAGAAAAAATGAACATCATTTTAATTGATGATGTATTATATACTGGTAGAAGTATTAGAAGTGCAATGGATGCCTTGATGGGATTTGGTCGTCCTTCTAAAGTAGAATTATGTGTTTTGATTGACCGTAAATTTAATCGCGAAAATCCAATTGCTCCTGATTATGTTGGTAAGGTCGTTGATACACGTGGACACGGACAGAAGGTTAAAGTGAATTGGGATGAAAATGATTATAAAGTTTGGTTGACTAACGCATGACACAATTATCAGTTAAGCATCTGCTAGGTATTAAGGATCTTCAAGAAGAAGATATTCAACTCATCTTTGAGACTGCGGATAATTTTAAAACAATTATTAATCGACCAATTAAAAAAGTGCCCTCTCTTAGGGATATTACGGTTGCTAACTTGTTTTTCGAGAATTCGACTCGAACAAGAATTTCATTTGAATTAGCTCAAAAAAGATTAAGTGCCGATGTAATTAATTTTTCTTCATCTTCGTCTTCTGTTTCTAAAGGTGAAACGCTCATTGATACAGTAAAGAATATTTTAAGTATGAAGGTGGATATGGTGGTAATGCGTCACCCTAGTCCTGGTGCTCCTATTTTCCTTTCTCGTCATATCGATGCTACTATTTTAAATGCCGGCGATGGAACACACGAACACCCTACTCAAGCGCTATTGGATGCTTTTTCAATTCGCGAAGCTTTAGGTGACGTTGCTGGTAAGAAAGTCGCTATTGTTGGTGATATACTTCACTCACGCGTGGCTTTGTCTAATATTTATTGTTTACAAAAACTGGGAGCCGAAGTTATGGTTTGTGGCCCTAGCACTCTTATCCCTAGACATATCGAACAGCTAGGCGTTAAAGTGGAACATAATCTGCGTAAAGCTATGGAATGGTGCGATGTCGCAAATATGTTGCGTATACAAATGGAACGCCAAGATATTAAATATTTTCCTAGTCTGAGGGAATATAGTATGCAATATGGTTTAACACTCGATTTACTCAATAGTATCGGTAAAGATATTACTATTATGCACCCTGGTCCTATCAATAGAGGTGTAGAAATTACTAGTGAGGTAGCTGATAGTGACTATAGTATTATCCTCGATCAAGTAGAAAACGGCGTGGCTATCCGAATGGCCTGTATGTTCTTATTAGCCAATCATAAAGAATCTTAATCAATGAGTAATCCGATATTAGTTGAAGTGAGTAGGGGTGGTGTCCTCGAAAGTTTTCATAGAGGGGTCATCTGTATTGTTGACCAAAATGATCAAATAGTCTATAGTTTAGGAGATACCCAACAAATATGTTTCCCTCGTTCGGCTCTTAAATTTTTACAACAAATTCCTTTATTAACTTCTGGTGCTGTAGAAAAATATGGCTTTACTGAAAAGGAAATTGCTCTGTTTTGTGGTAGTCATAATGGTGAATCTGAACATGTAGAAACTGTTAGAAGTATTCTGTCTAAAATTGGTTTAGATGAGTCTTATTTACAATGTGGCCCACAAATGCCAACGCTTAAAGACGACCAATACCATCTGATTAAAAATGATTTGCCTGCTTTGAGAATTCACAATAATTGCTCTGGTAAACACGCAGGATTTCTGGCGTATTGTGTTTTTAAAGGTTGGTCAACTGATAACTATATCGATCCTGAACATCCCTTGCATAAAGAAATATTAGATGTTATTGCAGAATTTCATAGGTATCCTAAAGAATTAATTGTGCAAGGTATTGATGGTTGATCGGCACCGATTTTTGCTTTCCCAGTTTATAATCAAGCTGTCGCTTATAAAAATCTCGTCAATCCAGTTGACTTTCCTGAAGCAGTTCAAAAAGCATGTAAAATGATGGTAGATGCTATAGCCCATTACCCTTTTATGATTGCAGGTCATAAACGCTACTGCTCTGATCTTATGCGTCTTTCTGAAGGCAAATTAATAGGTAAAACTGGCGCTGATGGGGTTTATTCGATTGGTGTTAGAGAACGTAACTTGGGTATTTGTATTAAAGTAGATGATG
>JADLHV010000255.1 GCA_020848595.1 Bacteroidia bacterium | reverse complement strand
TCTGTTTTTTGTTTTCGAAGTGTCAGGTATCCAATTTTGTATCGATTGAATTTTCCCAGTGTTAAACCAAAATTTAGATTGACCTTTTTTAATGTCTTTATCGTAATTTATTTCTGATTTTTTAATCCCAGATTCGTAATATTCTGTCCACAATCCTTGTTTCAATCCTTCAAAGTATTTGCCTTTAATTCTTACAAAGCCACTTTGATAATACCAAACATAGTTGCCATGTAATTGCGAAAAGTAAGAGGTGTCTTTTTTAAATATTTGATACGTGGTAACATATTCTTCTAATCCATTTGAATACCATGTATTTTCTTTTAAAATTAAACCATTTTGATATAATGATTCGGATTTTAACACGCCTGAATTATGCCATTTTTTTTGAATACCTTCCTGTTTAGAATTTTTTAAATTAGTTTCTGAAATAATTAATCCATCATAATTATACGTTACTATTTGTTTGATTTCACCATTTGTTGTGCTAATGGATAAGATGCTTTTTTTGTTTGAATAATAAGTGGTGTCTTTCTTAATCTGTGCATTTAAATTAGAAAAAGCGCAGATAAATATCAGGCACAACAATGTCAAGAATTTAGAGAGCTGTGTACTCATAGCTTCACAAATGTAGGATTAAATCTATTAATCCATAGAAGTTATTCACTAAAGATTATTAAGATTTTTCGGCATACGCTTGAGCCAACGTACGCTCAAATACTTCTAATGGTTGTGCACCTGAAATGCCGTATTTTCTATCAAAAACGAAGAAAGGTACCCCTCTAACACCCAATTGTTGACCATCGTATGCATCTTCTTCTACATTTTGTGCAAATTTATCGGATATTAAAACATCTTTTATTTCTTGAGCATCTAATCCTATTTCAAGGGCTATTTGTTCTAAAATTGTATTTGAATTTAGGTCTTTGCCTTGAATAAAATAAGCTTGCATTAAATGTTCTTTCATCGAATCGCCTTTGCCTTTTGTTTTGGCAAACTGTAACAATCGATGTGCATTTAAAGTATTAGCAACTTTTGCTTGATCTAACTGATAATTAAGTCCTACTTCTTTAGCCATCTCTGTCACATATTGGTTCATTTTGACTGCTTCTTCTATAGAAATGCCTTTTATTTCTGCTAGATATTCGTTTAAACTTTGATCGGATTTAACATTAAGAGCTGGATTGAGTTGGAAACTCTTCCATTCAACTTCTACTTCATCTTGATGGTTAAACGCTTTAAGCGCCTCTTCGAAACGGCGTTTTCCAATATAACAGAAGGGACAAACTACGTCGCTCCAAATTTCCACTTTCATAATGCAAATTTATAAAGAATTAGCTGTTAAAGTTATAGTTAATTTAATTACCCATATAGATAAATTGTGTAGTCAGATTTTTTTGTCCACTAACTAATTTTAGAAAATAAATTCCATTGCTTAAATTGAAATCTGATAAATCTATAATATGGTCTATACAAAATTGGTCAGATTCAATGTAATTAGATTGAATTAAAACACCTTCTGAATTATATAACATCCATTGGCAGGATTCGTTGGAATTATGTTCTGCGTGAATACGAATTGTTCCGAAACTTGGATTGGGATAAATGCTGAAATTAGTAAATCCATTTAAATCGTTAATATGACTATTTTCGGCATTTAATGTTGTAGTGTTTGAATCTAAGCAAGCATCATTTGTCTCAACTCTTAATTTAATTACATAGGTGCCAGATTGAGTATAGGTATAACTTGGCGATTTATTTGTTGATGAATTGCCATCGCCGAATTGCCATAAATAAGCAGATAGCATACTGTCTTTTGGTACAAATTTATAAAGTAAATTAGCAATCTTAAGTACTGTAAATCCAGTGTCTGGCAAGGCATTTAATTGAAGCCTCTGACTTATATGATTCTGACAGTTTTTGTCTGATTTTGCATTTAGGTGAACAGTGTGTTGACCAATAGAAGTGAACTGTATATTTAAAATTGTGTCGGTATATTGATTGTTTAATTCATCTTCCCAATAATAAGTAGTAGATGGATTTGGTTTTTTATTAATTAAGGTAAATTGATTCTGATTGAAACATTGAATACTATCATTGACCCAGATATTAAGTTCAGGTTGTTTGAACACTTCTAATTGAAAAACATCACTAGTGTCTTGCTGACAACCATTATCAGCCACTAAGGTATATAATCCACTATCGGATAACAGAAGTGAATTATAAATTAACGAATCATTTTGTGAAATTAATTGGCCTTCTTTAATCCATTTATATTGTAATCCAACATTAGAATTAATATCGTCAAAAAGAGTAATTCTGCTGCCAATACAAAATGTAGAATCGTCTGAAATAGCTTTTATAGCAATATCAGGCTTGTCTTTTATTTCAATTTGCATGGTTTTGATTCTAGTTCCATTTCCATTTATTTCTAATCGAATTGTCTTGCTTCCACTAGTACTGTACTTAATTTGAAAAGGACCAGGACCATCAGCAGATTTTGGTTGGCAGTCGGCGCCAAATTCCCAATGATAATTTATATACGCACCTCTCGAAGTATCGCTCACCGATATAGTTTCACCAATACATGCACTAGATTTATCCGTTCTAAAATCAGCTACTTCTTCTTCAATATAAACAAGGTGATCTTCTGTTTGTCCAAAGATGAGTGTTGGACATTGCACTGTGTCTATTGGATTATAGTCTGATATACAGCGCATCCTAATGCCCTTGTTTTTAACTATATTCTTAGGGATATAAATATTGTCAACTATATTACCCTTTCCATATAATGTTTTTACTACTTCAGTTTCTTTGAAAGTGCCGTCATCATTTAAGTCTATGTATATTTTGACATATTCATTTACTAACGAATTTACTCTAATTTGGAGCGAATAGGTGGTGTCGGATTTTAATAAAAAGATAGTACCACAACTTAAATCTTGATATTCACCAGAACTTTTTGTAGTTGATGAAAATCTAGAATATGGTCCAATAACTACATTGCTAATTCCAAAATCGCCCGGATTGCTCTTGTTAGTCGTAGTGCCATGACATAAAGTTGGTTTTAAACTATCTAGGATATAAAAATTGCTGATTTCGAAACTATCTGAACCAAGACAATTACTGACTGTTTTTTTAATTGTATATCGACCTGCTTTTTTGAAACCTATACTGTTGTTAACTGATAGAGAATCGTTATTGTCATATAGGGCATAGCTAGGCGTGCTCGACCATCTGTGCATCAAATTTGTACCAATAGAACTATCGCTTAAAGTTCTTTTACTTTCGATACAAAACATTTTATTTCCAATATTAATAAACGAAGCACTTGGCTTTAAATCTTTAAAGTTTTTTAATTTACTCGACCATATACCTCTGCCATAAGTTGAGGCATAAATTCTATTATAGGATGAAGATATTTTATTATAAGAGATTTCTATATCCGTAATCTTAACATTTTCTGGGAAACCACTATTAAATAATTGCCATGATTTAATCAGCGTATCGTAATAGTATACACCATTAGAAGTGGCACAATACATAGCTTGATGTAAATCTGAAGAATCTAAACTTATAGCATAAATTGTGGCATTGGGTAGATTATATGAAAAATTACTCCATGTATTTCCTCCATCAGATGAACGATAAATACTATTTGCAATCGCTATAAAAAGTGTGTTGCTATCGTTATATGAACATTCAATATCATTTATAAATCCAGATTTTGGTTTTTTAGAACTTAAATTAACCCAAGTTGGATTATTGTTGTTAGCATTCGATGTTTTAAATAATGTGCCATTTTCGCGTGTAAAATAGAGAACGTCATTCTTCACTGGTGAGTTTTCGATATGGGCAATAAACAATGAACTAGAATTGGCATTTTGATCGCAAATATTATCAAAACTAATCGTGCCACTTTCTACATTTGTGCTTCTCCAAATATTGATATATCCAGCAAACATCTGGGCGGGATTGCCTTCTTGCAAAACAAATGGAGTAACCCAATCTCCATTTTCATTTATGCCATTTAATCCATTCTTAGCAATTGTTGCGCCTTTCCTATAAATGACCCCATTCTGAGAGCTGGTATAATATAGCTTATCATTATAAAAATTAATAGCATTGTCCATGCCATCTCCTCCAGTAGTCGAATTAAATAATTTCGAATCAATAGTTGAAGTTATATAACTGCCATTATCTTGAAATCCAGCATTAATTAAACCTGTATTTCCTGTACTAATCTTATAGGTTTGATGGACACCTAATCCGATAGAGAGTGAATGCCAAGCACCTTGATTGGTATATACGCCACCATCACAACCTGTATATAAAAATTTCGTAAGTTTTTGATATGATAATGTATGGATATCGGCATGTACATAAGGGGCATTTTGTGCAGTATAATGAGCATTGATGGTCCAATTTTTACCGCCGTCTGTAGATCTAAATATGTTGATGCCTCCGACATATATTTCGTTTTTATTTGTTGGATGAACAGCTATATCCATACAATAAAATGCTTGTCCTCCAGCGCCACTGCCATTTGAAGAATAATCCATGATATTTGGACTAGTAGACATCATAGAAAAAGAATCACCCGAATTAACAGAGCGATATAATCCAATAAAGGCATTGAATTCGCACATTAAGAAATAAACATACGTTGGGTCGCTTTCACTAACAGCAATAGCCGAACGATAGGCATAGTTGGGCAATCCTTTTGTAATTCTAGTATAGGATTTACCGCTGTCTATAGATTTAAAAAAATTACCTCCCGAACAAGCAAAAACAATATCACTTTGCCCTGGTTGGAACAACATGTCTTTGATATACTTATCTCCACTAAAAGTGCAGGCTTTCCAACTATTACCAGCATCTAAGCTTCTAAATATACCTTTATCACCCGAACATAATAAAATATCTGGATTATTTGGGTCAATAATAATACGTGTGATGATAGTAGGAAACATGCCATTGTTGATGGCTTGCCAAGTATTGCCACTATCTATAGATTTGTAAACACCTCTTCCAATTCCGTCAGAACCATTTGCATCGCCTGTTCCACAATAAATGATAGCTGGATTTTGTTCATTGATAGCAATACTCGAAATACTAATTAAATCGGTATTGGCAGCTAATTGTTTCCAAGTTATACCTCTGTCAGTTGTCTTCCATAAGCCACCAGATGGTGAGCCTGCAAGTATAATATTTGTGTCAGTTGGATGAAACGCCAATGCATTGATTCGTCCAGCGTTACTCAAATTATAAGGACCAATTTCTGTCCAAAAAGTATCCACAGCACATGGAAAAACGGTTGTGGATGAATTTACTCCAAATGTCTTAAGTTCATTTTTTTTGTTATTTGAAATAGAACTTTTAGGATACCTTAATAAAAATCCAGCTGAGTCAATTTCTTTTTTTCTCATGTATTCCCAACGCTTAAATACATTATAACCACAACCTTTACAAATAGGGCGATTGTGCCAATACAATTGAAATGCTCTTTGAGTTTGAAAAAAATTAACTGAATCGTTTTTCATCATATCAATCCAATAAGGATACTGAGAGGTGTCTTTTTTGTTATCAAATTGATTTTGCGAAAAGGCAGTAAAAGAAATCAGTACTAGAATGAATAATAATGAATAATTTCTCATAATAATTTGTACAAAAGTAAACGGAATTTAGAGAAATTTGATTTTTCATGCCTAAATTTCAATAAATTAACTCAGAACACGCAGTAGGTATTTGAAAAAGTAAATAGAACATTTTGAATCTATTTGTCCTATATTTCACTCTTTAAAGCATAAAATTTTAAATATAATCTAATTATTTTCCTTCTCCACCGAAAAGACGTCAATTCGAGTAAACTTAATCCGTATTTCCCATAAGTTTTTCGTACTTTTGCACGTTTCATGCTCACATTAAATGATTTGTCTTTCGACTTTGGTGGTCGATATCTTTATAAAGACGTTAATTGGCAATTAAAGCCAGGCGAACGCATTGGTCTTGTCGGTCAGAATGGTACCGGTAAATCGACTCTATTGCGCATAATTACAGGTGAATATCAACCTTCTGAAGGTTCAATGTCTAAGGCTAAAGATTGTTCAATCGGGTTCTTAAATCAAGATTTACTAAGTTATGAAAGTGAAGAAAGTATCTATCATGTTGCTCTGCAAGCTTTCGAAAAAGTATTAAAACTTCAAGAAGAAATTGATGCTATCATTCAAAGAATGGAAACAGACCATTCGGATGAAATATTAAATCAATTAGGCGAAAAACAAGAGCAGTTTGAAGCTTTAGATGGTTATAATATTCAATTTAAAACGGAAGAGATATTAGAAGGACTCGGATTTAAAACCTCCGATTTGCAGCGCCCTTTATGCGAATTTTCTGGAGGATGGAGAATGCGTGTCATGTTGGCAAAGCTTTTATTGCAAAATCCTAAACTGCTTTTACTCGATGAGCCGACTAACCACTTGGATTTGCCATCTATTGAGTGGATTGAAGAGTATTTACAATCGTATCCCGGTACTGTCATCATTGTGTCTCACGATAGATTGTTCTTAGACCGTATGGTGACTAAAATTGTTGAAGTCGCTAATAGAAAAGTATACCAATGGGCGGGCAATTATAGTAAGTTTTTAGAGTTAAAAGTTGAACGCGACGAACTGCAACAAAGGGCGTTCGATAACCAACAACAATTTATTAAGCAACAAGAAAAACTTATCGACCGTTTTAAAGCTAAAGCGAGTAAAGCTACTATGGCTCAAAGTAGAATGAAAATGCTTGATAAGCTAGAACGTATTGATGAGGTGCAAAACGATGAGGTAGTAATGAACCTTAAGTTTAAAGTTAAAATTCAACCAGGTAAAGTTTTGGTTACCATGAAGGATGTCTCTAAACGCTATGGCGACCAAGTGATTTTTAAACATGCAAATGCAGAAATTTTAAGGGGTGATAAAATTGCTCTGATTGGAGCAAATGGTAAAGGTAAATCAACTTTATTGCGTATCATCGATAAAAGTGAAGCGGTTGAAGGTCAAGTTGAATATGGTTATAATGTTGAAAAAACTTTTTATGCTCAGCATCAACTTGAATCTCTAAACGTTAATCACGAAATATTAGAAGAATTAGTAGACATGGGTTCTACAAAATTAGAAAATGAACTCCG
>JADLHV010000254.1 GCA_020848595.1 Bacteroidia bacterium | reverse complement strand
TACACCTGCTAGGTTGTAGAATAAAAAAAGACACTAATTCAAACCTTAAAAGTAGTTGTCCGTTTAAGCTTTCGTTTTTGAAGTATGTGTTTCGGATTTACAGCTAAAATCGTATAGAGAATGCTTTGTAAAAACCGCATACGCGGCTTTTTTTTGCGGAGAGTTAGGGAGTAGCTGCGCTGAGCACTGCGTGGTTAGCTTCGCTGGTCTCCGCTCCGCTTCGGCTCGAACCCTGAAGGGTTCTCATCTCCTAACTCTTGACCACAAAAAAAACCGCATGCGCGGCTTTTTTTTGCGGAGAGTTAGGGATTCGAACCCTAGATAAGCTTTGGGCCTATACACGCTTTCCAGGCGTGCTCCTTAAACCACTCGGACAACTCTCCTCTTTCTCGCAATTTTATGCGATTGGGCTGCAAAAGTAAAACCTTTTTACCAATTGACATAAATGTTTCTCTTTTTCATATACGCTATTTATGGTTTGATTTCTAGCTTTTATACCTATTGTTTATATTTGCAAAATGAATCTCGTCGACCCTAATCATTTGCCTAATTATCCTATCGTGGATATTCGAGTGCCTGATATCTTCGAAAGAGGCTTTATTCCCTCTAGTATCAATATTGGCTCTAATGGCCCTTTTGAAGAACGTTTTCAAAGTATTTTTACCGATAAATCTCAAAACCTTTTAATAGTAGCCGATAATATCGATGAAGCTTTTAAACGTATTTCTGAATTAGGCTATCTTAACTTATTCTTTATTCGCGATGGCTTTAAAGCCTATAAAGATGCGCAACTCCCTATTGATATGGTCATTAGTATTTCTCCTGAAGAATTTGAATTGGACCTCAATTTCCGTGAAGAACTCATTATTGATGTACGTAACAAAGACAAATTTGAAGATGGTCATGTTTTAGATGCTATTAATCTTCCTGTTCATGAAATCGAATCTCAATTAGATAAAATCGAAAAAGAAAAAGTCGTTTATGTCTATTGTGGTGGCGGATACAGCAGTATGATTGCCTCTTCTATTCTGAAGAAAAATGGCTATCAACTTGTCAAAAATGTTTATGGAGGTATAAGGAAAATTTCTGAAACGCGTGTTCCTGTTGTACCTGTTAAAAAATAAGTATTGAAAACCGAAAAGCTCCTGATAGTGCTAAAGTTCGCCATTGTTTGGTTCGGATTCGCCTATCTAAGCGGTATTTGCGAACATTTTAATGAATTGCCTAGAAGTGTGCATCAAAGTGCCCAATGTGATCGCGCCTCTCTAGCTCAAAATTACTATTATGGTGGCTTTAAATTTCTTTATCCTGAAGTTAACGAAAATAGATGTATCGATGGCATTGTTTCCTGCGAATTGCCCTTAACTGCTTTCTTAGCTGCCTCTCTTTACAAAATCTTTGGATACGACGAGATGTGGTTTCGTCTTCTTTCTTTCTGTTTCTTTAGTTTTGGAATGTTCTCTTTGTTCTTGTTACTTAAAACTCGATTAAATGAAATTGCAGCACTTTTACTCATTCTTATACTTCAAAGCTCTCCTATCCTTATGTTCTATGCAGCGAACTTCCTCCCTGACATTAGCGCTCTTGGATTGGGTTTAATTGCCTTATTTTTATTCTATCGTTTGTTTCTTCCTCATGCTTATCTGCCAAATTTAAATTCTATTGGACTTAAATTTTTATTTGTCTTCGCTCTATCGTTTTCTATCGCTACTAAAACTACTAATATAATTCTTTGGTTAAGTATGTCTGGATTAATTCTGTTCTCGTATTTCAAAGGATTTAAAATTAATATCTATCAGCGTTCTTCGGCTATATCCTCTCTGCTCTTGACGCTTATTATTCCATTATCATGGCAACTTTGGAGTAAACATTTAGGGCAAACTCATAATTTCCAATATTTCATGATGCGTATTCCTTGGTCTGAATCGTGGCTGTCTTACAAAACATCATGGCTTATTTATTTGGCTAATTGGCCGCAACAAACTTTTTCAGAACCTCTAATTTTTATTCTGTTTGGATTATTATTTCTTCCCTTATTTCTTAAAAAATATATTTCTAACGAAACCTGGTTCCTCGCTCTTTTTAACTTAATAGGGTCTTTGGCATTTCTCTTTGTTATGATTGAACAATTTAAATATCATGACTATTATATTATATGCCTTTTCCCTGCCTTTATATTGAATTGGTTGGCAATTTCTGAAGCAATTTCTAAGATTCCTTCTAAATTATGGTGGACTAAAGTGGTACTGTTTTTATCCTTAGTTTGGGCATTTCAATTCCAATCTAATGGAGGGATTATTAACCTCCGTGAAAGATATACCCCAGGTAATTACTGGGAACAATCGCATGTTAATGCACAACAATACGATACACTTAGACAAATGCTTCTACAAAAAGGCATTGACAGAAATGCATGTGTTTTGGCTGGCTACGATGCGTCTCCCAATAATATACTATATTTATTGCATTTAAGAGGTCATAGATATTCTAAGGAACATGGTATAGAAAGGATGGATTACATATTAAATGGTGCGCATCCTCAATATCTTATAAGCAACGATTCTGCTATTGAACAACTAGCAAAAAAATATGTTAAAATGAACCAAATTTTAGAATATAATCAACTTCGAGTTTATAATTTAATCTATTCGAATCAAATTGATTCTGCAAAATAATTGTGCTAATAAGGGCTTACTAAAAAACCTGATGTAAACTAATGATGAGCCTCTAAGACCTAGCTTTATGTATATAAAAGGCTTGTTTCCCTTGAATTAAATTGTGGTGATAGCTATAAAATTTTTTGATCTTTATAGGCGTTTCCGAAAGCCTTAATTATTGCTTTAATATTCTTTGCTCTATTACAAGTCCATTTACTATTAAACTATATATACCAGAGTTCAAATGTTCTGTCTGTAATTCATAAGTATTATCTGATAAAAGTGTCAATTGCATTTCATAGACTTTACCTAAAACATCCACAAAAAACAAAGTCTCTATTGGTATTCCTGAATTAATAATCAAAACCTTCTCTACTGGATTTGGAAATACTTGTATGGCCACCGCTTGACTTTTGGTTAATGAAGATCTACCACTAGTAGTGAAAGTCCAACTACTTGTATCAGAACCAGCAAAATAAGTATTGAAATTATCCTTTAATGCATTTTTTGGCAACTCTATTCCGATTCTTGAATGCCCAGGCAATCCATTTTGAATTGTAATACTCAACACAGTACCATTGGAATAAATCTCAGGCGAATTCATAGCAATTGATTTATATAATACCCCATTGGAATAAATCTTGATTAATTTATTCGAATCTATTCGCATATAACGGTCGAAATTTATAGTCAATGTAGTTGACGGGTCTACCAATGCCGCTTGGTTATTTGGAACTAGCGACTCTATAACTGGTAAAGTTTTGGTATTGAACACCCATCTTCCGTATGCTAATGGTAAAATTTTATTCCCAAAAGTATCTGCTAAACATGAGTCAATAACGATACAAACTAACTTATCGTAATCGAATAGGGTATTCAATATTTCAACTACCTTTCCGCTTACTTTTATCCTTGAAGATGTCACTGGAATAAACTCTTTAACGACACTATTTTCATAAATAGTAACACCTCCATTAGATAGTTTATGCAACCTTGTATCGTACAGCATATAAGGCTTCTCGTCATTCTTTACTAATTGAGCGCCGCTATCTGGCGAAATAAATTGCAATCTTGGATGGTCTCTTTGGGTATTAAAATTCCAATCGATGGTATCAATGCCCAATTGCACTAAATTAAATGATGAATCTCTTGCAAATTTGACTGGTAATTTCACACTAATATGTGCATTGTTTGGAAATTGCTTTACATGTCCAATCTTTATGGTATTACCCGAATAAACCATTAAATCGCTGTTAGAATTAACGGTCTCAAATGGTAATCCATTAGCATATATTGTAACGGATGTATTAACCTTTAAAACAGCTTCTGACATCGTAATAGTTAGTACCGAATCGATGGC
>JADLHV010000253.1 GCA_020848595.1 Bacteroidia bacterium | reverse complement strand
TTTTTTAGTTTCAGTTTTAGCTGTTGGAGCAGGGGCAGATTCTTTTTTTGCTTCAGCTTTAGGAGCTGATGTGCCTTCAGGAGCTTTAGCAGTATCATCTATTTCAACAATAACAGCACCAACACTTATTTCATCACCATCTTTAGCCAATTGTTTGGTAATAACACCCGCTTTTTCGGCATTAACTTCAAAAGTTGCTTTTTCGCTTTCAAGTTCTACCAGAGGTTCGTCTAACTGCACATAATCGCCTACTTGTTTAAGCCATTTTGATACAGTAACTTCACTAATGGATTCACCTGGACTAGGAACTTTGATTTCGATTGCCATACGATTGTTTTAAATTGAGCGCAAAAATAGGGCATTTTAGTTATAAATACAATGAACAACCGCATCTAAGAATAGTCTTATTATAAAATAACTTTATACTAAAAAATAAGTGCAAACTTATAGAGTATTAAACTATTCAATTTTTTTAGAATAAGACACTGTATTGGTATATTGCTAGTTGAAGATTCTTCTTCGCTGCAATAGATGGTTTGCTTCTAGATAGCCGAACTTGTTTGCCCATCATTTAAACCTAGAATATTTATTAGAAAATCAAATATGAAGTGCTAATTTATCAATTGGGAATAATGAAAGGCTTCTTTACCTTGCACTAAATTGTGGTTATTGGTTACTAAATAAAGTATTTTCAGCATTTTAGGCGCTTTTGAAATGGCCTATACATAACTTACCAGATATGTGTATGCTCAGACCACCATTTATCTTGGAGTTTGAGGGTTTTTTCGAGAATATCTCTGACACAACCATGTCCACCGTTTTTTGGTGAAATATACGTGCAGATTTGTTGAATATCGATAGCTGCATCTTGTGGACATGCTGCAAAACCAACCTTTTTCATTAATTGGTAATCTGGCATATCGTCACCCATATATAAAATGTCTTCATCAACAAGACCATGCTTATTTAAAAACTCATTATAGGCGGCCTCTTTGTGCTTTTGTCCAATATAAATATCCTGCACGCCTAAATTCTCGAAACGTTTAACAATACCAATAGAATAGCCCCCAGAGATTATAGCAATTGGGTAACCTGTTTTTGCGGCATGTTGAATTGCATAACCATCTTTTATATTAAAACTTCTTAAAAAAAAACCGTCTTCTGTTCCTATAACTGAGCCATCAGTCATTACGCCATCGACATCAAATATGAAGCCTTTTACTTGAAGTAATTTATTATGTATTAAATCCATTAATGGTTTTATTTTAAAGGGATTAGTTTTTTAGAAATGAGTTCTTCTCCTATCATTGCTGCAACAAAGTCGGCGCCGTCATTAGTGAAATGATAACCATCGTAATAGAATCTAGAATCTTTAGGCAACCTCGCGGCTAAATTGATAAAAGGAACACCTTTTTCATTCGCAACATCGTAGGTTGATTTATTATACATTTTTAAAATTAGAGAACGTGCTTTGCCATTAATTTCGCCAGTTCTTAAATGACCGAGATATACGTTAGTTAACAAATCTTTTTCATCTGAAAATAAAATACTTTGGGCAACAAAAATGAGTTGAATATGATTCTGTTTACAGAGGTCGGCAAATTCGCGAAGTCGATTTTTATATGGGCCAATATATTTTTGTTCTTTTTCGAGACGATGTAAGATTTGAGAATCATTCATTATCATCGTATCCATACTCGTAATGTCATCGATAAATTGATGGTTGAGTCCTGCATCTTTAGCTTTTCCAGCTCTAATAATATTTAGAATAGTAGATGGTAATTCTAATTTATTGTAGAGCTTTTTAAACCATGTTCCGTCATATTGGTCGAATTTACTTGGCTCATCCAAGCTCATGTCATTAAGGCCACACATCAGGATAATATAATTAGGATGCATTTGAAGGATATATTGCTTAAGCATTTGCAAATTGCCAAAGCTAGATTGTCCATCCATACCTGCATTATTGAGCCATATTTTAGGATTTGTTTTCTGAAGTTTTTTACCAAGTAAATTGGGCCAATCTTTACCATCACTTAGATAGTAACATTCGGTTGTACTGCCGCCCATGCAAAGAATTTTTATTGCATTAGAATCTGTTAACTCTTCTCCTCTAAAACCCATACTATTTTTTGTATGAATTAATTGACTGTCAAGTCCCTGTACTTGCGGTAAATCTGTTGTATATTGAGTGTTTTTAGGAAGGACAATTTCTCCATTTTTAACTCTACCTGAAAAAGGGTTATAGATTTGTAAAGCGATTTCGAGGCAAACCGCAATGACAAATAGGATTTTAAAAAGTTTCCAAAGTGCCCTCATGTGGTGCAAATTTAAACAAATTTAAATAGCATAATTGTTTAGATTTCCACCATTTGTATAATACTGTCATGATAGAAAAATCAGAATTTCAAAAGCTTAAGTCCTAAGTTATGAATAGCACTATTTGAAAAATATTGATTTTGAACAATGTTTAGATAAACATAGCTGATTTCAAAATAGTTAGTCTTGTATTTTAAAGTTGGACCCAAAAGTCCCTCATTCGTGAAAATATTTTGATTGACAATTCCAAAGTTTATATTTTGGGAATTTTTTATGGTTTTGCTTAGTTCCAAACTTATAAGAAGGCTTTCTGGAGAAAATCCATTATACCAAGATGCAATGGTATTGATGGAAGTATTGAGATGCATTTTGCCATTACGACTAATTTGATTGCGTTTAGTCATATTGATATTGTATAACTTAAAGTAATTTAATTGATACCATCTAGATGAACCTCCAGCAAAACCAGCAAAACCATCTGAATCATATTGTCCAATGGTTTTTTCTTTTAAATTAAATAATGCAATGCCCAATTGAAAAGTTTTATTTTGGCTTAAATAGGCTATGCCAAGGTCTATATTTTGTGTTTGTTCTTCGAATAAATTAGTTTGATTTTCTCGATTAGTAAATTGATAGAGATAGTGATCAATTTTCAGATTAATGCCAAACGAAAAATAAGCGCCTTTGTTATTTTCGTAAATAAGTGAATTGCCAATATTAATACTTGTAGCATTGGCATTTGGGTCAATTCTATTGCGATTGATAGCGATGCCACATCCAATCTGAAAATGTTTATTTATAGGGTTTCTAATGTTAATGTTAAGGCGCTGACTATTGAGGTTTTTTCTACTTCTAGTGTCATAGTATCCAATACAGCCAATTTGAGATCCTGAATAGAAGATGGGAAGCGATTGATAATCAATATTTTGATAATTAGAAGAATATAGAGATTGAACAGCGATTTCGAAAGTTTGCTTATTAGGAATTAAACTGAGGCCGTAAAAACCTGGATTATTAGTTTGTAGTTGGTTGGTGTAACTCGATTGGAGAAACGGCGCATTTTCTGCAAAGGCAAATTTTGTTAGGATAAAAATAGAAAAAAGTATGAGGTTCTTTTTCATAATTTGATTCAAATATATAAAAAAAAGTAATACTTAACAATTTAAGATGCTAAAATTGAATAGCATTCCTTTATAATCATAGTTAGGGCTTAAATCAATAGATTAAAATTGGAGAGTAGGGATTATATCTTTAAGCTCTTTTTTATAGGATAATTTATTAGAAACTTAATAACTTTTGGAAATCAGTAACCTGTATAAAATAAATAGTATAAGAAAGACTTAAAAGAAGAGCCACTTAATTATTACGAAAAGGTAAGAATTGTAAAATCTCTTAAAATATTTAGAATACAAATCCCAAAAAAGCAAAATCACCATTACCAATTCATCTCAAATATGCTTAAATTTGCAGTATGCCAAACATGACCCAGGTATTGAAGCAATTAGGCATCCGTAAAGTAAGCGAGAGCGTGTGTACGGGTGTAAATTGGATTAGCGCCGTTGGAAGCAAACACCGAAATATTGTGTCGCCAGTAGACGGTAAAAAAGTAGGAACCATTGTGTATGCCACTATTACTGAGTATGAAGCAGTAATGAAACGTGCAACAGATGCATTTGGAATATGGAGGAGTATTCCAGCCCCTAAACGCGGAGAAATTGTAAGACAATACGGCGAAGTATTGCGCGAAAACAAAGATGCTTTAGGCGCTTTAGTGAGTTATGAAATGGGACAAAGTCTTCAAGAAGGTAAAGGTGAGGTTCAGGAGATGATTGATATTTGTGATTATGCGGTGGGTTTAAGTCGTCAATTATATGGATTAACAATGCACAGCGAACGACCAAATCATAGAATGTATGAGCAATGGCATCCACTAGGAGTTGTTGGGATAATTTCGGCATTTAATTTTCCTGTTGCAGTTTGGAGTTGGAATGCTATGATTGCTGCAGTTTGTGGTAATGTTACAGTTTGGAAACCTTCCGAAAAGACGCCATTATCGGCAGTGGCTTGCATGAATTTAATGAAATCTGTGCTTGAAAAGAACAAACTTCCAGAGGGGATTTTTACTTTGATTAATGGTGACGCAGAAATTGGTCGTCAATTAGCTGAAGATAAAAGAATAGCTCTAATTTCTGCTACTGGCAGTACTGCAATGGGACGTTCGGTTGGTAAAATTGTTGCTGAAAGATTAGGAAGAAGTTTATTAGAATTAGGTGGTAATAATGCCATTATAATTACCGATAATGCCGACTTAGGCATGGCTTTAAGAGCAGTCGTTTTTGGAGCAGTAGGCACAGCGGGACAGCGTTGCACAACAACTCGTAGAATTATTGTACATGAGAAA
Source organism: Bacteroidia bacterium (assembly GCA_020848595.1). GTDB lineage: Bacteria > Bacteroidota > Bacteroidia > NS11-12g > UBA955 > JABMMZ01. The sequence continues at coordinate 5,455 of JADLHV010000253.1, read as the reverse complement.
ATTTATGATGAGTTTCTTAAAAAATTAATCAAAGCTTACAAACAAATTAAAATTGGAGATCCCTTAGATGAATCGAATCATATGGGACCATTGATTGATAAAGATGCCGTTGATAAATATTTAAATGCTTTGGAGCAATTGAAAAAGTCGGGTGGAAAAATATTATTTGGAGGCAAAGTCCTTAAAGGCTCTGGATACGAGAGCGGTTGTTATGTTCAACCTGCTATTTGTGAAGCCCGTAATACCTATAAAATTGTTCAGGATGAAACATTTGCACCTATATTATACGTTATGAAGTTTGGTAAGATTAGTGAAGCAATGGCCATGCATAACGATGTTAAGCAAGGATTAAGCTCTGCAATTTTTACAAATAATATACGCGAATCTGAATTCTTTCTATCAGCTGTGGGCAGCGATTGTGGTATCGCAAATGTAAATATTGGAACAAGTGGTGCCGAAATTGGTGGTGCTTTTGGAGGTGAAAAGGAAACTGGTGGTGGTAGAGAAAGCGGCAGTGATAGTTGGAAAGCTTACATGCGCCGTCAAACTAATACTATTAATTATTCTAATACAATGCCATTAGCGCAAGGTATTAAGTTCGATTTTTAATCTATTAATTTATTATTCCTTCTATAAAGGAAATTGTCTTATACGTCAAGTAAATTGACTATTTGGGTAATCTATGCTCAAAATTCTCGAATTTGACTGCTATTTTCGAATAATGCATGTCGAATAAAATTATGAAAATACTTGTAATGTTATGTGAGGAGGAATATCGTTTAGTAGAAAATATCCTCTTTGCAATAGATAGGACAATTCAATTAATAAGAGTTAGGAATAGTAAGGAATTAAAGTTTCTATTAAGTACCGAAGGCCCAAATTTATTGATTACAGAGCCATTTTTTGATGAACAGAATCTTTCAGAACAATTAGAAATGAATAAAATATTTGAGTTACCTACTATATGTATTTCTAATAATTTAATTGATGCCCTTAAGGTAATTCAAGAAGGTGCTTTTGACTTTGTTTTAAGATCGAATTTATCTTTAGATCTTCAACGTTCGATAAAACGATTTTGCTCATTTAGCCATAGTCAATCAATTCTAAATTTGGATGAACAATTTAAGGGAAAACTCAAAACTCAGAGTTCTAATACCGTCATGGTATGGGAAGGTGATAGAATGCGTCCAATAGAACTCAATCATATCGTAAAGATTAAGTCAGACGGCGCCTACTCGGAAATATATTTAAAGGAAGATAAACGTATTTATACATCTAAAAATATTGGAGTGTTTGAAGATTTACTAAAGGAAATGAAATTTTTAAGGATACATCATTCTTGTATTGTAAATCTCGATCATGTAAGTTATTACAAGCCAGGGATCAGAGCATTTGTAACGTTAAATGAAAGTGATATTGAATATGTTTCTAAATCAAAGAAAAAACATTTATTACGCTATTTTAATGTAAGAAAGGTTTAACCAATTAACTTGATTTGAGAAAAATAATAGAGGAAAAAGGCACTTAAAAAATTTTTAATCCCTGCCCATCGTGCTGACATAACACTGTATAAGCACTTGGTTTTACCTTTCTATATGGGCTAGAAGAGATTAAAAAATTCTTGATTTTCTGAGCTAATATTTTACTTGTATTGCCTTTATAAGCAAAACGGATTAAGTCATTAGATAAGAAGATAAATTCTTCATCTAAAACTTGGAAACCTTCGCTTTTTAGGAGGAATTTAAATAGAGCTGGAGTAAAAATATTGATATGTCCGTAATCGAGATAATGTTTCATTTTATTATCAACGAAAAAGCTAAAATCGATTGGAATTTCGAAAAATTGATATTGAGATACACGGGCTATTTCGCGAAGAAGTAGTCGTGGGTGTTCTACATGTTCGAGCACATGGCTGCAAGTGGCTAATTCAAATGATTTATCTTGAAAAGGGATGTTATAACCATCGAATTTAGTTACAGCATTTAAATGTTTTAGATTCAGTGATTTGATACGTTCAATGCCAGAATCTGAGATTTCTAGACTATCTATTTTAGGACAGAAGTTGTTTTTGTCAAGGAATGAGAGCACAGCACCATCTCCAGATCCAACATCCAACATGTTTTTTGCATTGAGCTTACTGCAAAGTTTAATAATGTTACCTGATTTCTGCAAACCACCTAAACGTCTCCATTCAGCGTCACTGTTCTTATATTGGTTGTCGTAAGTATTCTGTACGTTTTCGGAAACATCCTTCATAAGGACAAAGTTAAGTTCGGCCAATTGAAATTCAAAATCAATCTGAAAGTAATGAAATTTATACTCAATAAAGAAGTCGGATTAAAAATTGAGCTTGAATCAATTTTAATATTTAACGACGTAACGACCGGTGTTGTCGACGACTAATTTTGGAGGTGTTCGCATCACTTCAAAGAAGTTATAGCCATCTTGAAGATTACGCCAAAATTCTAATCGAGAAGGGTCAAAGTTAAAATACGATTTGAGATAAGCCCAATTAGAAGCTTCCATTCGGCAAGGATAAATATGAATTGGAATATGGTAGTTAGTATCTTTGTTATTTTGAGCTTGAATATTGCACCAATAAAGTTCTTTAATTACTCTATCGCTCATCGGCAAACAACCTATAGTTAAACTATCACCATGTACAAATATTTGACCACCATATCGACCTTTAGCGCCTAATATGCTATCACTTTTGTTAGGATAAGACACTTTATAGGATAATAAAAAATTACTATAAGGGTTATATTGATTGATATGATAATATCCCTCTGGTACTTGATAATCACCTTCCGTACGTTTAGGTCCTAAAGTGCCAGAAAGTGTTACGACAGAATAAGTTTTAATCAATTTATAACGGTGGTGAACACTATCTGCAGCCCAAAGTTCCATTTGTTTTTCTTTTTTAAAAACACGCCAGTAAATGAATTTAGGTGGATACTGAAGTTGTTTAGATGCAAAGAGTTGACGAAGTGTATCATCGCTGCACATGCGGGCATTCCAGACCCTTTGATTACCTAATTGTTTCTCTGTAAGCACTTGTGGTTGAGCAAATACTATACTGAATGGTAAAAGTAAAATGATTAATATTCCCAGTCTCATCTCTACTATAACGCCTAATCTACAATACTTATTTTGATACTATTAGCCATAGATTTTTTTAGAATTGGCATACTAGCAGTGTGAATAACAATATCATCTTTGCTCACCAATTCATTTTCTTTCAATCTTTCTATTACATCAGTAAAAGTTTGATCTGTACTGACATATTCGTCATAAAAGAAGCCTCTAACGCCCCATACTAAGCTCATGGCTTTGAGTAATGGAATATTGTTGGTGAATATATAAATATTTGCTTTCGGTCTATAAGAAGAGATTTCTAAAGCCGAATAACCAGACCTGGTCATGCCTACAATAGATTTAGCTTTTAAGTGATCGCTCATTCTAACTGCTGTAAAGCAAATTTCGTCGGAGATAAAAGTATCGCTATTAGAAGTTGGCTTAGCGCCTTTAAAGTAAACGCGTCTATCCTTTTCAACGTCTTTGATAATTTTCTCCATGGTTTCTACTACTTTAATAGGATACAATCCAACGCTGGTTTCGGCACTCAACATCACGGCATCTGCACCGTCTAAAACAGCATTTGCAACATCACTTACTTCGGCACGAGTAGGCGTAGGATTTAATATCATAGATTCCATCATTTGAGTAGCTACAATAACTGGTTTAGCGTGGTTTATACATTTTTCAATGATGTTTTTTTGAATGAGAGGTAAATCTTGTAATGGCATTTCGACACCTAGGTCTCCACGAGCAACCATAATCGCATCGGCTACATTAATGATAGCATCAATATTTTTAACAGCTTCAGGTTTTTCAATTTTTGCTACTACTCTAGTTGGTTTTCCGGAAGCTTTAATTCTGTTTTTTAAGTCGACGATATCTTCAGCCGTGCGAACAAAACTGAGTCCAACCCATTCGACATCATTGGCAAGACCAAATTCTAAATCAGCAATATCTTTTTCAGTTAAGCTCGGAAACGAGACATCGGTATGAGGTAAATTGAAACCTTTTTTTGATTTTAGTACACCACCTGTTATAACAGAAGCTTCGACATCTGTTTCATTCAGAATTGCATCAATTTTAATTTCAATTTTACCATCATCAATAAGAATGAATTCACCGGGTTTAACATCTTGAGCTAGATTGGCATATCGTATACAGATTCTTTCAGCATTTCCAATCATTTCTTTACTAGTTAAAATGATTTTGCTGCCTTCTTTTACTTCTACACCATCGTTTTCAACCATTCCTAATCTAAGTTTAGGACCTTGTAAATCTTGGAGAATGCAAACATCCGAATTGAGTTCGGCATTGATTGCTCTAATGTTTTGGATAACTTTTAAATGGTCTTCGTGCGAGCCATGTGAGGAATTAATTCTGCAGACATCGAGGCCAGCGAGGACTAATTGGCGCAAATTTTCTTTTGATTCGGTAGCTGGGCCAATAGTGGCTACAATTTTGGTTCTGTTGAAATTATTTTTATACATGAGAGAGATCTTCTATATACAGTTTTGTTTTAAGTATGTTTTTAAAAAAGGCATCTTTACTTTTAATTAAACTAAAATCGAAAGGATGCACAAATTCAATTTTAGAGTTTTGTTTTAAAGCCGCAACAGCTTTTTCGAAATAGCCATAAATATCGTCACCATTGCAAATCAGCATAAAATCAAAAAGTGGCTTAGATTGGAAAAACCAAGTTTCGTTGCCTTTGTTTCTTAATAAATGCCAATTTAATTCGACATCTTCAAAGGTGTCAAAATAATGTTGATGAAAGCTAGTGGTTTTCAAAGGGAGATTTATTTCCTTTTCCCAATCGAGGCTACAAACCAAATCCATGTTAAAACTCCTGTTTATCTGCCAGGCGAGATGGTACATAGGAAGGTTGGCTTTTATGCCTGCTATCTTAGGCGGGATGATGACACTATTGAAATCTTTTTGGCTCAATTTCAAAGGCAAATTTAGGCAATCAATGTTAATTTGATATGACCACTTCGACAGCGTTCATAACTTTTTCTACAGGTAGGTCTTTCATGCAAGTTTCACCCAACTTACATTGACCACGGTAAAAACAAATACATTCTTTGTCGGGCATTATAATTTGACCATTTCCAAATAAATCAAATTCATTCGGATTGAAGATGTTATTCATTAATACTATTTTCTTCTGAAGTCCAAGTGTTAAATGCATTCCCATAGTAACTTGAGTAACAACTAGGTCACATTGATCAATTAAGTTGATAAATTGAGGAAGTGGAAAGAATCCTAAGTATTTTGCACCGCTTAATTGTGCAATTTCAAGATTTCTTGCATTTTCTTGTTCTCCTCCAAGCAAAATAACTTCAAATCCTTTTTCGAGGAGTTTTTTAGCTAAGTC
>JADLHV010000252.1 GCA_020848595.1 Bacteroidia bacterium | reverse complement strand
TGGCATACCAATTGGAAAAGCCATGCCGGGGTCCGAAATATTTATATTTGATGAAAACATGGAAGCCATTGGTCCAGGTGAAATGGGAGAAATCTATATTGGTGGTCAACAATTAAGCGCTGGGTATTTAATGCGCCCAGATTTAAATGATGAATTATTTGTTACTCATCCATTAAAATCAAATGAGAAGTTATTTAAAACAGGCGACAAAGCAACCATTAATGAAGAAGGAACAGCTATTTATTTAGACCGTTGCGAAAACTTAATGAGTATAGACAATGTTGCTATAGACTTTAATCGCATAGAATGGGAGATATCTAAAATTGAAGGCGTTAAACAATGTGCAGTAATTTGTAAGGATATTAAAGGCAAAAAACGTTTAATTGCTTACATTTTGCCAGATGGTGACGGATTAGATATAGAATCTTTACCCCAAAAATTATCTGAATATTTACCACTTGAATGTATGCCTCAGAAGTTCATTGCTATTATGGAATGGCCTTATACTTCTCACGGTAAATTAAATAAACATGCCTTACCTATTCCGTCTTGTAATCGTCATAAATCTTATTTAAAACGAGCTCCTAGTACAAAACTAGAAAAGGAATTAGCCCAAATATGGACACAATTATTAAATGTAGAGTCATTAGATATCGACTCCGGTTTCTTTGAATTGGGCGGTAATCATTTGTTAGCAGACCAAATGGTAAGACTATTGTTATTAAAGCATAATTATAAACTTGACCTAAGTACAGTTTATAGATGTCCGAGTATTTCGTGCTTATGTACAGAAATAGAAAAACAAGAACAAGCCCAGAGGATTTCGTCAGAATTTAACCTCTACAATCAACAAGCTTCTGAGTTAAACGCATAGATATACACTAGAATTGATTCATTTTTTCTAAAAAGCCATTAAGATTTTTCTTAGTGGCTTTTTTAATTTATAATACTCAAGAACATCTGTAAATTTCTTACTAAAAACTAATGGTCAATTGCCGTGAATACTTAAGGAAATAGTTTGGGTTATCGATAAAACAGATCACATTAAAATAGGATATAATTCTTAATAATGCATCAAAGGTTTGTTATAAAATTAAATCTAGCAAACACAAATAGACGAGTAAAAGAAAGAGAAATTAAGCACTCTCTGACTGTGAAGGGAAAGGTATTTTCTTCGTTTTTCCTCTTAAATAAGTACAGAGAATTTGTTGAATATCTCGGTTATGCGGATAAGCTTTTATACAAGCACGCATTTGAATAAAATCTGGAGTTGCCTCTTCCGATTCGATATAACCAAAACCTTTGTACTGGCCGCGTTCGATGCATACAACAGATTGTTCACCATGTTTACGTCCATTGCCTAAAATCATGAAACTTTCTTTTTGAAAACTATGTCTTTCAATGGCTTTTAAGGCACGCGAATTAAATATTTCTGGCGTTTCTTTTTGAACACAAGCCCCTTCGCATTTATGCAATTGATAATTAAAACATGGTCCGGGCATTTTATGTAAATCGCATTTAGACAAACAGAGCTGATAGCGCTCTACCATCATTTGTAAAAGCTCTCGTGCAGAATGCATATTATCTGCCGTGCTCATTGGTTCATCACCATATTTTAATTTACTAATCGAAAAATTAATGTAACCAAGTTGATCATATTCTGTAAAAATACCAAAAAACGGCACTGGTCGTGATCGTTTTTGCATCACATTATAAATTGGACGTATGCGCTTAATTTCGTCAGATTCGAGCAATAATGCCAATAATTCATTGCCCGTTACTTCATATTTTATATCAGCGATTTCTTGTTTCATTTGAATCGCTTTTGCACTTTCCTTTCCACTAATGGCAAAATGCTGCGCTAATCGTTTTTTAATATCGATAGCTTTTCCAACATAAATTACAAATCCATCTTTATTTAAAAAATAGTAAACGCCTGCCAAACCTTCTGGAATAAGCTTATACACTTCTTCATTTAGCAAAGGAGGGAAAACCGTTTTTATTGTTTCTTCTGCTAACCAATCTTTTTCAGAGATGCCTTGACGTTCTATAATACGAGATAATAAAATAGCAGTTGCTTCTGCATCTCCGGTTGCTCGGTGGCGGTCTTTAATTCGGATATCCAATGATTCGCATAAGCGCCCTAGACTGTAAGAGGCAAGTCCTTTGAAAGTCTTTCTACTTAATCGAACAGTGCAAAGTGTTTTCCGCTGATACATATACCCCAGATCCCTAAAAGCCGATTTAATAAACCCATAATCAAAACGAACATTATGCGCTACAAAAACAGCATCTTGAGTCATTTCAACAATATCTTTAGCTATTTTGTAAAACGGAGGAGCATCTCTAACCATGTCGTCTGTAATACCAGTTAATCTCGAAATTTCCATAGGAATTCGACATTCTGGATTGACTAATGAAGAATAGCGTTTCACTACGTTTACCCCGTCGTGTAATAAAATTGCAATTTCTGTAATTCTATCTTTATCAGGCCTAGTGCCAGTTGTTTCTATATCGACGACTGCAAACATTTGAGGGGTAAAAATAATCAATTGTTGTTTTACTTTTATTCTAGATTTTCTACAATTTATGGTGGAAATGTATCATACAGTTTCTTATATTTACTGTATAATGAAATAATTGTTCTCTTATGAACTGAATCTAATTCATTATACCTAGTTAATTAGGCTAAAATCATATATTTGCCCAATGAGTTGGAAGCGTGGTATATATTATTCTTTAAGTCCTAAACTGCGTAGAATTGCCAGAAGGCTTTACTACTACCCTATTGATATTATAGAAGGTATTACAGGAAAAAGAGATGCTATAACACCTCCTAAAGGTAAAATATTTATTGGACCAGGTGATTTTAAGTACTTAGGGAACAAGCTTAAAAATGATTTTATTAAATACGGTGGACTTCAGCCTCATCATCATGTATTAGATATTGGATGTGGAATTGGTCGCATTGCGATTCCCTTAACAGAATATCTGTCTAGCGCAGGTT
>JADLHV010000251.1 GCA_020848595.1 Bacteroidia bacterium | reverse complement strand
TCAATACTTTTCTTGAAAGTGAAAAGGATATTGAAGTTGATAAATATTTTCCCAATAAAAGCCATATAAGAAATACAAGTGCTTTAACTCGCCTCGACTTTTTTAATGCACTCGAAGCAAGTGAAGATTTCGTTTCTCTTTGCGGCAAATTGCCCTACGATTGGAGAAAACATGGTGATTTATTTGACCGTATATTTGTAGATTTAGTTCAATATGAATTCTTTAAAGAGTTTTCAATTTTTGAAGAACCTACTGCCGAAGCCCAAAAGGAATTTTTAATAAATTTGTATGAGTTTTTATTCAATGAATTTGAGCTTTTCGATAATGCAATGGAAGATGAATATTTACATTGGGAAGATGATTCTGCGGATATTCTAAAAGCTGTTATCTCTACAATTACTAGTTTTTATGATAGAGGTCGACTTAAAATTGAAAGTAAAGGCGAAAAGCAAATAGAAGATATTCAGTTTGGAACTAGTTTGTTCGAAAAATGTATTGTCTATAAAGAACAATTAGATGAGGTTATTTTAGCAAATACAGCAAATTGGGACTCTGAGCGATTAACCATCAACGATATGATTATGTTGCGTATGGCATTGTCAGAGTTTTTGTATTACGAAACAATTCCACCGAAAGTCACTATTAACGAATATCTCGATATAGCAAAATCATACAGTACACCTAAGAGTCACCTTTTCTTAAATGGGGTACTAGATAAAATTAGAATCATCTTAAACGACACTGGTAAGATAAATAAATCCGGTAGAGGCTTGAAAAATGAATAATTCATTATAATTTTGCCAAAAGATTACTTTTGACAATTATGAATAGAACTTCATTTCTTTTAGCTAGCTGCTTATTCTTTTTTGCTTGTAACAATGCAAGTAAAACAGACGGATCTTCAGAGGCCGAGTCTGCCAGTCAAATTACCCAAGAGCAAATAAATAATCCTTCTACGGCCGATAATCCGCAGATAGCAGATAGTGATTTAGCTATCATGAGTTTTAAAACTACTGAGCACGATTTTGGCGATATCGTCGAAAATCAAAATGTCGAAACAACTTTCGAATTTACGAATACTGGTAAAGTAGATTTAATGATTTCTAATTGTCAAGCTGCTTGTGGTTGCACTGTGCCTGATTGGCCAAGAGAGCCTATTGCACCTGGTAAATCTGGTAAAATTAAAGTGGCGTTTAATAGCAGTGGAAGAGGTGGAGTAAATAATAAAATAGTGACTGTTTACGCCAATATTCCTGAAAAACAAGTTGAACTCAAATTCAGAGTCAACGTTAGAAATCTACCAAAATAATAATATGCAATTTTTATCAATATACTTACAAGCTAAAGGTGGTGACATGACCAACACCATCGTATTCATGGGCCTAATGGTTATCGTATTTTATTTCTTTATGATTCGTCCTCAACAAAAGAAAATGAATAAACAAAAGAAATTCATTGAAGAGTTGAAAAAAGGTGATAATATCGTTACAACTGGCGGTATTCATGGTAAAATAGAATCATTAGATGGTGGTACTACTATCACTATTAGCTCTGAAGGAACTCGTCTGAAAATTGAAAAATCAGCCATTTCTTCTGATTTAAGCGCAGCTCTTAACGCTAAGGCTTAAGTTATGCTTAGACTAGGCGTTACCGGAGGAATTGGAAGTGGTAAGTCTACTGTCTGTGAAATATTTAAAAAACTTGGAGTGCCGGTCTATAATGCTGACCAACGCTCCAAGTTTTTAGTTTCTAATAATCTTGAATTGCAATCTGAACTTATTTTACACTTTGGAGAAAATGCTTTCTTAAATGGTGAATACAATAGGAAATATATTGCTGATATTGTCTTTAATGACGCTTCTAAATTAGATTTGCTTAACTCTATTATACACCCTTATGTTCTAAAAGATTGGGATGTTTTTTGTTCTAAATATCAAAATCTGCCTTATATCGTTAAAGAGGCTGCTATTATGCTCGAAACTGATAGTCGAAATAGTATCGATAAAGTAGCTTTAGTTTATGCTTCTGTTGAAATCAGAATTGAACGTGTCATGAAACGCGATCTCTTAGATAGAAATTCAATTCTAGCACGTATAGAAAAACAAATGCCCGAATCAGAAAAACTTAAATTAGCTGATTTTATTATTTATAACGATGGTTCGATTTCTTTGATTGAACAAGTATTGAAATTACATCACGATTTATTAGAATCTAATTGATTTAAATACATCCTTACGGTATTGGACATGCCATACTCTAATGCATCACATATCAAGGCATGACCTATACTCACTTCTAATAATTCAGGTATGGTCTTTGCAAAATATGATAAGTTCTTCAAATCTAAATCGTGGCCAGCATTAACACCTAAACCCATATTGGTCGCAAATTTAGCGGTCTCTAAATAAGGTTGTATAGCTATTTCTTTGTTTGAGTTAAATTGACTTGCGTATGACTCCGTATATAACTCTATTCGGTCGGTACCAGTCGCTTGAGCAGATTCTAACATTTTAGGATCTGGATTTAAAAAAATACTTGTTCTAATTTGTTCTTCTTTAAATCGCTCTATAATGGTCTTTAAAAATTCTAAATGCATCTGTGTGTCCCATCCATTATTGCTGGTTAGTGCCTCTGGTGGATCTGGAACAAGTGTTACTTGAGTAGGTTTTACTTCTAAGACCATTTTTACAAATTCTTCTGAAGGATAGCCTTCAATATTAAATTCGGTTTTAACGACTTGTTTTAATGCATAAACATCTTCATACCTAATATGCCTTTGATCAGGACGAGGATGAACCGTTATACCATGTGCTCCATATGATTCTATTTTAGATGCATATTGAAGAATGTCCGGATTATTACCACCTCTCGAGTTTCGAATGGTAGCCAATTTGTTAATATTGACGCTTAATTTTGTCATAGCTTAAACTGCAATTCAAATCTAAGATCGTTCACTTGGTTGCCTTCTATGGCATCTAAACCACTGCCAACCTTGTTCTGATCATTGTATTTTATTGCAGCAAATCTAAGTTTTAAATTTATATTCTTGTTCACATGATATTGCAATAATATGTAGGCTGTATTCCCTCTATTCTGAAAGGATTTAATGGTGAAACTGTAGCTAATATCTCGCTCGTATGCATAAATTCGACTGTTGTAATCATCGGTGTTAAATGCACAATATCTCAAACTTAATTTCATTTTTAAACCTACTCTTGCTTGTAATTCATGATACAACAGTAAACCTTTACTTTTTTCTCCAAATTGTTTGCTATATTGTGTCTGCTCTATGCGGTGATGGATCTTTAATTTTTTACTTATTGGGTATTCAATATGCATTCTCCAATTTTGATTTCTGTTGTTCTCTAATCTATTTATCGTTTGTTGTCCTGATTCATTTAAATGGCGCTCATATGTTTTATAACGTAAACTTATTAAGGTACCATCACGTTTCTCATATCGCCATTCAATCATTGCATCTTTATTAATAATTGGTCCATCTGTTTGATATCGATAAGCTCTAGATCTATAAAAATCTATATAAGCATTGAGTCGAGTGTATTTACTTATTTTATTATTTAAAGTAAATAGTAAGCCTGTTTCTCCAGCTCCTGTCTCTGATAAAGATGTACTATTTGAAAAGTCCATTTCAAGCGCATATTTTCTGAAGACTATCTGTATATCACAATTATTGCCAATGTTTTTTAAACATCCGTGTACCATTCCAATGGCATAGTTGGTATTCATTGAAATTTCACCAAAGTACAAAATGCCTTCTCCTAAGTACATGTAATCACTTGATAGATTTTTCGTTGTCTTACTAAAATTTATTAGTTTTGAAATGTCTAAATCGGTTTGTAAAAATTGACTTTGAAATGATACACTTTGTCCTATTCTTAATCTCTTGCCTTTAAACTCATAACGTAAGATGTTTTTATTTGTGAAGGCTCCATTTCGCAAGGCAATCTCTTTTGAATTTCTATAGTATCCAGTATTTAATTGCTTTATCTCAATTTCTGATTCAATGCTATCCTGTACATTTTTGACATCAGCTCGTGTTAAAGATTTAGCTAAATAAATGTTGCCATTACCTATTTTCATTTTCAACCCTATACCTCTCATGTAACCTTGTTCGCTACCCGATCTAAATGGACGGAATCCATTCGCTACTTTAATAGAGTTTTTAATATCACTCGATTTGTTTATAGAAAGTCCTGATCCTACATGTAATCCTTGTCCAAATTGACAAACAAAATCACCTAATATCAAATCATCAATGGCTCTTATTTTTTTTATTTGTATGAAACCAGAAATATGTCCATTTAATATTGTTTCTCCCGCATCTTTTTCAAGTTGAATGCCTGATTTAATTTTTTTATTACCTTCATTGGAAACTCGTAAAGCCGTTTTTAAACGACTGCCTCGATAATAATTTTCATTTTCTTTAGGGAGTTGATAGGCTGCAGACTCTTGAAGTCGATAAGTGTTTTGTATACAAATACTCAATCCTTGTCCTTGGGTCGATAATAGGTCTTCTATTTCATTTTTGAATGAAAGTCCAAAGTCTAAATATGGACTAAGTAATCGTATGGTTTCTATGTCGAAAGCGAAAATATTTTGTAATTCATAAGGATGTAATATCTCGCCGTATTGATTGATATGACTTTGGATGCCATCCACTTGAGCTTGACTTAAATAGGGAATATCAAGGAGTTCTGATCGACTCATTGTGTTGATTTTGAATTTATGACTGCGCAAATACAATTCGTTTTCTATAATCTCTTGTGCATTGCTTTCCTGATAATTTTGTTCTGTCGTTATACCATATAGTAAATCGTCTTGTGCTTTAAGGTCGAAAGTTGCACAACAAAATAGTAAAATCAATTGACTAAAAATAATATTGAATTGCATTGGCATTTCCTGTTCCTAAAAATTGATGGTAGCTTAAAGCGATTTGAATCCTTATTTTTTCTAATTGTTTGGTTATTCCTAATCCCGCTCGATAATTCGTATAGTTAAACCCACTTATTAAAGTGTAATTTTCATTTATTTTATATTCAATACTTAAACTGAGTCCTTGCGAAATCAATAATCCTCCGT
>JADLHV010000250.1 GCA_020848595.1 Bacteroidia bacterium | reverse complement strand
CAATAAAGTATTTGGTGACAATTGTTGTTTGAATCCAATTTGATAATCGGTAGTGATTCTACTAATCAAAGCTGGATTGTTTAAACCATTGGTCGCTTTTTGAGTCATGAAATAATAATCATCTATAGTTGCAAAGTTTGCAGAAGGTCTTTGAGCCAATACGTCATAACTTGCATAAAACAAACTCTTTTGATTCAAAGGAAACTTAAAGAATACCCTTGGTAAAATATTTACTTTTGGTTTGTAGTCTGTGAAAGAGTTTTCAGTTAGGTTTTGATTGTTTGGATCAACTAAATAAGGAGCAATTTTACCATTACTGGTTCTGTTAGCAATAAGGTCTGGTGTTGCCAATTGGGTACCATTCTCATCATACCAAACATTTTCTTTTCTATAACCTAATATTTTTCTAGGGTTTTTAACATCATCAACATATACGGCATAATCATCGCCAATATTTGAAGGATGATTAACTGCTATCCCGTCAATTTGGTTGACTTCACCAGCTTGCTTAATTGGATACAATGAATATGGATCTTTTAATACAGATTGGTTAGCATCATATCTTTCAATACGTAAACCTAATCTAAACTCTAAATCTTTAAAGTTAAATTGGTCTTGGAACCATGCCGCAGTATAAATTGGCATAAATGCACCAATAGCACGCTTTGCTGGATCTTGCAAGAAATCATTAACACTTGGTCTTCCTTTTACTCTGTTACCTAAATGATCGTAACCATAGTATTGAACCAAAGAACTACCGTTATTTAAAAGCTCATCTGCACTAAACATATCAATTGTAAAGTCTGAAGGCTTATAAGAGTTAATATCTATAAAAGTAGTTTCGTTGACTTTATTACCATATACATCAGTTGCACCTTCAGATATTAATTTATTTCTAAATGTTTTGTCAAAATTTGTCTGATTTTGAGAGTTTATAAGTCGGTTGTAGCGAATAGTATCTTGGAAAACACCATTTGCATCAAAAGATAAAATTGGATTGGATTTATCTAATTCAGCTATGTGACTGTTAGCCAAAAGATACATTTGACGCCATAAGTTGGTAGCAGCCAAACCATATCCTCTAATTGCAGATTGTTCGTATTGAACACCAAATTGTAACTTATGACCAGAAGCTGCTTTACTTGCAGAGTTTAATGCTCCTTTCACTTCTGTTTCTCCCATTGCAAAAATGGTATAACGCTCACTTTGTGATTTACTATAAGAACTTAATGGAGTACCTGGTGTATTCCATAATGAATAAATATTATTAGGACTATATCCATTCAACAAACCAAGTCCTTGTAGAATTTGTGCATCACTGGTAACATTCGCACCGAACTCACCATATTTATCAAATAAATCTTGAGTGTAATTTCCTCTAACAGTATTGATATTGGCTTGAGTAAAGCGAATTGCCGTATCTCTAAATCCAACTTGTTCCCAGAAATTCCTTAAGTATAAGGTATCCTTGCCTCCATTAGCATTGTCAACAATAAATTGTCTTGAATTACCAGATGGATTATTTAAATTACCGTAGTATGAGTAAAATTCTGTTGGATAGTGTTGAAATTGACCAATATATCCATAATCAAATACATTTTCTCTATGGTCGTTATCCATAGATTTACCCCAAGTTGATTGGTAGTCTAAACGCATTGTGAAAGTAGTATTATTTAATGTAGTTCTTGATGCTCTGGCTGCAGAATCTGGACCTTTAAATGATTGAGTGTATTTGATATACCCAAGCGTATAAGTGCTACTAGAATATGGATTGCTCTTATAAGCCATAAGATTATTACCTCCATTCACACCACTTGAGTAGGCAAAGTTACCAAATACAGTCAGTGTCGCTAAATCAGAAATTTTGAAATCAAATTTTGCATTGGCGTTAGTGCTTAATGCATAAACATTTGGACGCACTTTAACTAAGTCGAAATCATTTTCAGTTAAATAATTTGCAGAATGCACAAATGCACCATCTGAGTTGATTAAGAGCGGCGCCTTTTCTATTTGAGCCAGCACATCATCTTTAATAACATAATAGCCAATATAAGACGGACTAGGTTCGCGGATATAAGAAAAGTTTGCACCAAAATTCATTGAAGCAATTGGAATTTTCTTAATAGTACTTTTTCCAGTTTTAAAATCTGGATTGACTTTCCAAAGTATTGGAGTAGCATAAAATCCTTCAATCAAATTTGAATGATAAGGATTGAACATACTACTGCTACGTACTTCTAAAGAACCTGCTTTTCTAGCACTGATATTACCTCCTTTTGTTGTAATCGAGATACCTAATCCTGTAAAATCACCATACATCGCCGGAATACCAGCTTGCATAATATCTACCTGACTATTCATACTTTGTGCTAAGGCAGAACTATTTACACGAACACCATCGATAAAGACAGCGGTTGCATCCGCTCTAGAACCACGACCAGAAGGTCCGTTTCTTGTTTGAGTAACCCCACCTGTCAATCCAGCGAATCCTGTACTGCTTCTTAAACCAGTCTTTTTCAATTCACGATCATTTTTGGTATTTGTAGTTCCAGTTTGATCCAAAACCCCTTCTTTCTTTTTACCTCCTTTAGATAAGACAAATGCGTTGTATTCTTTAGCATCCATCCAATGATTCAATTCTATGTCTAACTTTTTACCTTCAATGGTAAGGTCAAAAACTTGAGTTTCTTCGGACATCCAACCTTTCTCATTTTTAGAAACATCTTTGGGTTTTTCGTTGACTCTAAGATAGTACTGGCCTGGATAGACATTGACGAACTTGTATTCGCCATTAATTGCAGATGTCACTGTAGCGATAGAATCACCGTCTTCCATTACTAATACGATATGTGCATCGGCGACTATTCTGCCTTCTCTGTAAACAACACCACGTATTTCACCCGTATTGGTTTGAGCCGTTGCTTCAATGAAACAACCCAAACTTAACAAAAGAAATAGTAATGACTTGAGCGTAAGTTTAATATTCATATTCAATTTATTTTACAAAACAATTTATTTTTCAATATTTTCCCTAAAAAAGTGAGGCAATTTCACTGTTTTTTTTCTATTAATCAACTTTCATCTAAATATTTTTCGGTTTAGTCGTAAGTAATAGCAACTTTTCTGATAAAACCTGAGCAATTTTAAAATAACTTTCATACGACCATCCGGCAATATGCGGAGTTATAATGACCTGATTTTCTGCAATTAAAGTCTTTAAAGCCTCAAGTTTGTCGGTTGTGTAAGCCTTCAAATTTTCATCTTCTAATACATCCATTGCTAGAGCTTTGATTTTTCCACTTTTTATACCGTCGATCATATCATTTAATCTAGCTACTTTTCCTCTCGATGTATTTATTAACACAACTTGGTCTTTCATTTTACTCACCAAATCTCTATTCAACATACCATTTGTTTCTTCTGTCAAGGGCACATGAAAACTTATAATATCCGATTCTTTGAGCAATTTTTCTATCGAACAAGCTTCTACATATTCGTTTCCATAATCCTCTAAATATTTATCGTAAGCTAAAATTTTGACATCAAATCCTCTTAGTTTTTTGGCAACTGTTGATCCAGTATGACCAAATCCTATAAGTCCCAATGTCTTTCCTCCAATTTCCCAACCTCTATTTTCTTCTCTTCTCCAATTTCCTTGTGCTACCTCATTATGACTCCAAACTATACGTTTACTCATTCCCAATAATAATCCGATGGTATGTTCTGCCACGGCATCGCGATTTCCTTCGGGAGCGTTTATTAAATCAATTCCTTTAGATATGGCATAAGCTTCGTCTATATTATCCATTCCAGCACCTCCTCTAGCAATACATTTCAAATTTGGAAGGGCATCTATTATGTCTCTTGTGAAATTTAATTTGCTTCTGACCGCCACTACTTGAAAATCTTTCATTAGATTAATGGCTTCGTTTGGCTGAATATCCGGTTGATAGTTGCAATTAAATCCTGCTTCTGTAAGTGTCTCAACAAAGTGAGGATGAAAATCGTCAATTATTAATATGTTTTCTTTCTGATGATAAATCATTGCAGGACGGGCGGATAGGTTAGAGCAAAATAACAACACTTTGATGAATAATAAAATACAAATAGCCCGCCCTGCAATGAACATTGTCAACAAAATCGCTATAGGAACAAACAACATTAACATGAATTTTCGCTTTCTAAACATTGGACAAGGTCTATCGAATATTTGCTGCAATTGGTCGGTATTTGTTTTGCATTAACTTGATTATGTGTCGTTTAAATTTAAAGTGTCTGATGTTTTATTATCGTAGATTGTGTAAAATGCCCATTTTCTTCATTCAACTGCAACTATCTATTGTATTTGTTTTATTCCAATTTATTCACAAATTTGAATAGAATTGTACATTTCATATCACTATCACCCTTTTAGGTGAGTTCGAATCCTGCAACTCAATCCAATTCTATGTTTACAATTTGTTAGACAATCACTTGCATTTCACAATATGTTTAAATCATAAGGTT
>JADLHV010000249.1 GCA_020848595.1 Bacteroidia bacterium | reverse complement strand
AGCTGGATTTAATTCTGTGAAAAACATTCCCATTGGCGTCATCACATCCAACTCATCACCAGATTTTAATTCTTTGTTAGCAAAAGTCGAAAATAATCCGCCTTCAACCATTTTAATCCCTACTCTCAACTCATTATCTATTGGGCTACTGCATATTGAATAGGAACGACGGATTTCTTCTCCGTTAAAATGTTTTTTAAAAGTAATGTATTGACCTTGTATAAAAGTATAATCGGCTTTTAACTCAGCAGGTACATCTAGGGTTACAGATACAGAATCGGAGGTCTCTCTTTTTACCGTCTTAACTTTTAGAGCGTGAAATTTCGGATTTGACATGTTCTTAAATAAGGTTCGCAAATTTAGTGAAAAAATCATGCTTTATCGCACAATTTACCCCATAATTGAACACGCTGTCCTATCTCTTGTGATTAGCAAGATTTTGAATCGTTTTATATAGTATAAGTATTTGTTATTTAGGCAGTTCCTTTTAGTATCTTATTCCAATACAACCAAGGTAAAACGCGTTTTTTCATTTGATACATACTCCATCGCTCTTTGCTTTGGTCAAATGGAAAGGTCTCCATAGGCTCGTTATTATAGTCGAATTCGGCTAAGACCAATTTGCCATATCCTGTAATTAAAGGGCATGAACCATAGCCAGTATAGTTGGCACTTAAAGTTTGTCCATTTTTAGCACTCAATAAATTACTGACTAAAACGGGCACTTGCTTTCTAATGGCAGCACCTGTCTTGGCATTAGGTGTATTGGCAGAGTCGCCACAAGCAAATATATTGTCATATCTAACATGTCTTAAGGTATGTTTGTCTACATCTATCCACCCTAAAAAATTAGGTGAAAGATTAGCGGCATCTAAACATGGATTATTGGCTGATTGATTTGGATCTAAAATAGCTAAAGGACTTATTTTAATAAAATCGGGGGCAGATTGTGGTGGTGTAATATGGATGAAATCAAATTTTTCTGATATAATTTCAACTTCTCCATTGGCATTCTTTGTTTCAAAGTAGGCGATTTTATTTTCACCATCGATTTCAACTAAATTGTGACTGAAATGGGTTTTTATTCCATATCGTTTTAATACTTTATTTAAAGTTTCTGCATATTTTTTAACGCCAAAGATCACACCTCCTCCACTATAAAAATGTACTTCCGACTTAGATAAAATGCCTTTTTTTCTAAAGAAATCGGAAAGTAAATACATGATTTTTTGAGGTGCTCCTCCGCATTTTATAGGCGTATTAGGGTTGGTGAAAAGTGCTTTTCCTCCTTTAAATTCTTGAGCAAATTGCCAGGTTTTAGAGGCAATTTCTGGTAAATAATTGCTCGTTATTCCATTCTTCCCTAACCACTCTTTGGCACCTTTTATTTTTTTCCAATCTAATTGTATGCCAGGTGCTACTATTAAATAGTCGTAAGAGTAATTATTGCCTTCTTCGGTTATAACTAAATTATTTTCTGGTTGAAAGGCAGCTGCATGTTCTTTAATCCATGTTACGCCTTTTGGAATAACATCTTTCATTGGTCGGATAGTATCTTTAACGTCAAATTCACCGCCACCTACTAAAGTCCATGCGGGCTGATAGTAATGCTTGTCTGATGGATCAATGATACCAATGTTCAAAGATTTGTCCTTAATTAATAGTTGCGATGCTGCAGATATGCCGGCATTGCCTGCACCTACAATTAGAATTTCAAATTTATTGCTCATAATGCTGACTTTTATTCAAAGATATTCAGCATTGCAATTATATCACGTGACAAATGTCACAAAACAATAGCTTGAAAAGTAATCTTAATGTCCAGATGGAACCGCTTTCATCTCTGGAATATTGATTAGTTCTACTCTAATTGATTTTAATTTGGCTTGATGCATCCTAAATTCATGTATAACTTCCAATACATCGTGATCAATATATTTCGACTTACTTCCATCAATAATTAAATGCGTGTTCTGAGGCAAATTGTTAAAGGTTGTTAGTAAAACACCTTTATTGATAAAAGTTACCATATCCGATAACTCCATTCTGAGTGCTTCTCCTGGATCGTGATCGATATTAATGGATTGAAATGTGTTTCTATAACTTTCTCTAATGATAGCTAAAAAGGCTACCAACATTCCAATGCCTATTCCTTTTAAAAGATTGGTGGCAAGAATAGCAATAATCGTAACTAAAAAAGGAACTAATTGTGTCCAGCCTAATTTATACATTTCTTTAAAGAGCGATACTTTAGCTAGTTTGTATCCTACTAAAATTAGAATTGCTGATAAACTTGCCAATGGAATTAAATTAATAAATCGCGGAATCAGCATAGCCGATAATAACAATATAATACCATGTATAATGGTCGATAATTTACTATTAGCCCCAGCATTGATATTGGCCGAACTTCTAACAATAACTTGTGTAATAGGCAATCCACCAATTAATCCAGAAATGATATTTCCAATACCTTGTGCTTTTAATTCTCTATTCCCTGAAGCAACTCGTCTTTGTGGGTCAATTTTGTCGGTAGCTTCTAATGATAATAAGGTTTCGACACTCGCAACAACTGCAATTGTTAATGCTATAGCATAGATATTTGGATCGCTTAATCGGCCCAAATCTGGAAACTTGAAAAAGCCTAAAAATTCGTTTAAATTATTCGCAATAGGTAGCTGAACTAAATGTTCGCCTTCTAATGCCGGAATGTTGACACTTGAATTAAATAAATAATTAATAAATATGCCAATCAAAACGACAAATAAGGCAGCTGGAGCAAACTTAAAAATCTTTAAATTTTTGAATGGTTTTCGTTCTAAAAAAATGAGTAATGAAATAGAAATTATAGCAATCAATATAGCACCAGTAGAATTGTATTTAAAGGCATAATAGATTTCAGAAAAAGTGTTATGTCCATCCGTTTGACTAAAGGATTCATCTCCCATAAAATCTTTGTCATAACCTAGAGCATGAGGAATTTCTTTCAGAATAATGGTAATACCAATAGCTGCTAGCATGCCTCTAATTACAGCCGATGGAAAATAATTGCCAATAATCCCCGCTTTTAAATAACCAGCTATTAACTGTAAAATTCCCGCAAGGGCAACTGCAAGTACTAAACCTTGAAATCCATACATAAAATCTATGCTGCCATCGGGTTTTAATCCTAGTTTATTTATTCCATCACTCACTATAACAACTAATCCTGCTGCTGGTCCGGAAACGCCTAATTGCGAACCACTTAATGCACCTACAACAATGCCACCTATTACCCCGGCTATTATACCAGAAAATAATAACTCAGAATGACCTGTAGAAACTTGTGCTATTGCTAAACATAAAGGTAAAGCAACAAAATACACAACTATACCTGAAGGCAAATCTGTTTTCAATCTGCTCCATAAGTCGCTTTTCCCTAACATATTTAGAAAATTGTTTTACTAGAAAGTTTGTATACGTAGTCTAAGTTATGTTCGTCTTCTACAGTTACATTCAAATCTTTTAAATAACCATTACCAACATCATAGACTAATCCATGTAAATAGATTTTTTGTTTAGACTTCCAAGCGTTTTGTACAATAGATGTTTTAGCTAAATCGAGTACTTGTTCTTGTATATTAAGTTCTACCATTCTGTTAGCTTTTTCTTCTTCATCTTTGATGCTATCAATTTCATCTTTATGAATTCTATAAACATCTTTTATATGCCTTAACCAATTATCTATTAAACCAACTTCTTTATTGGTCATAGCCGCTAAAACACCGCCGCATCCGTAATGTCCGCACACTATAATATGTCTAACTTTAAGCACATTGACAGCATAGTCTAGTACACTAAGCATACTCATATCGGTATGAATTACCATATTGGCAATATTTCTATGTACAAATATTTCACCGGGCTGTGTGCCTGTTATTTCATTTGCTGGAACTCTACTATCAGAACATCCAATCCATAATATGGGAGGTTTCTGCCCAAGTGATAATTTTTTAAAATATTCTGGGTCTTTATCGAGTTTCTCTTGAACCCAATTTTTATTGTTGACGAAAATTTTTTCGTATATTTCTGGCATATTGATTTTTGTTTAATTAAGTACATGTTTTTAACCTGCATGTTAGGGGTTTTAATACGTGTTTTTATAACTTAACAACAATCGGGAGGCGGGAGTTCTGGACTCGACTTAGTATTTGAAAGGATAAGAAATTGATTTTCTCTCCAAATCTGTTTTTCTGCTGATAATCCTAATAATGAAATTGATAAGTAATCAATCGAATTGACTATTTCATGTTTTACTTCTGTATCTTCTGTCTCATTTTCATCATAATCTCTATCAAGCATAGAATTACTATTTTGATAATCTAATAGTTTAAAAATTGAATTAGCTCCAAATGAAAAGCCAAAACTAATGAGCAATATGTAAAGGATACATTTTTTCAATATGCAAATGTAAAATAGTTTTCTAATTTTGAGTGCATACCGCTCAAACTTATTCGACAAATTTAAAGATTTGAATTCTAGCGATTTAGACTGATAATCAGCAAGAGTATCACATCTATCACAAATAATAGACTGCCAAATAGCATAGCTTTCTTGCCTGATAGGAATAAAGTTTTAAAACTTACTTTTAATCCAATTGCTGCCATAGCTATCGTTAAAATAATTTTACCAATTAGTTCCGAACTCTTAATGATGTCTTCGGGAACTTGAATCAAACTACTTAGTATAGTTATACCTATAAAACTCCAAACATACCAAGGTAATTTAAAATGGTCTTTCCAGTTTTTTACAGAATCTTTTTTTATTAAATAACTATAAAGTATTAAAGCAGGGGAGAGTAAAGCCACTCTCGCAAGTTTTACTGTAATGGCAATCCTAAATGTCTCTTCATTAATTGCATAACCTGCTCCTGCAACATTGGCAACAGAATGTAAACTACCTCCTATTACAAATCCACTCTTTATGGCATCTAGTCCTAATCCACCTAGGAGCAATGGTAAAACCAACATGCCAATAGTTCCTAATAAATTGACAACTGCCAAAGAAATTCCAATATCTTCTTTATCACTTTTTATACTTGGTGCAACAGCTGCAATAGCCGAAGAGCCGCAAATTGCTGTTCCAAATCCAACCAAATATGTAGCTTTCCCGACACTGTATTTCTTTGAGTATAGATAACTAATAAGTAAAACGATTAATACCACTAAACTCAGAAATAGAAAACTGTCGTAGCCTATTTTCGAGATATAAGAAAAATTAATACCTAAGGCTAAAAATAAGAGCGAAAATTCGAGCATTTTGCCACTGGTGTAGTTGATGCCTTTTGAAAAACTTTCGTCTAATTTATAACTATTGCCTACAATAATGCCTAATAATAGTCCTAATACTATACTGCCTAATAATGGGATAACATTAGCAAGTAACAATGCGGCTATCCCAATTACCACCGATAGCAATATGCCTTTTAGTTTTTCTTTAAAGTTAATTGTATAGTATATTGTAACGAAGTGTAAATTTGATGTCTAAAATGCAATTGATTCGGATGTTGTGTTGTGTTTTGATACGCAAAATTAATATCCCAACGTTCTTTTTTGTGTTTTATTCCAGTTTGTATTCGGTTTTGGTCAAATACAGATTGATAACCATTAACTCGATAGAAATATTCTTCTTGTATATAAGGTTGAAAATTTGAATGTCCTTTTCCAAACACCATAGGACGCAATCTTATTTGAAAACGCACTCGGTCAAAACCATTATTGTCAACAATACTTTGCCTATGCTCGGCTAAAAAGCGTCCAGCTAATTCTAATTGAGCAGTTTGTCGCGATTTCTGAATTCCAATTGCCATGCGCCATTCGTCTTTGTGGTTTATAAATCCATCTGTATTAAGATCATAATTTCTAAATAGCGCATAGGGAGAAACAACGACAGTTCCAATCGACGTTTTGTAATTTACCCAAACTCTAATATTGTCAAATAGCCTGTATTTAAAAGGATTCGTTCGGTTTAGAATGTAATTGGATTGAAGACGGTGTTGTGCATCAAATCCGACAGACCAATGCGTATCTAGCTTTTTTTCAATAGCTAATTTCGACCAAAATTCGTAATGATTCTGAGCTTCTGCTTCAAATGGAATCAGGAATAAAAAAAACAATCTCCAAAACACTGATGCGAAAGTAAGTCGTATCAATGAAATTTATTGTGATTAAAGTTACTCAGTTTATTTATCGAGAAAAGCACTTAACATCCAAACAAGTTTTTCTTGCTCACGAATATAATCACTCATCAAGGCATTGGTACCCTCATCATCTGTCTCGTTAGATAACTTTAATATTGATCTTTGGCGAATAATTAGGGTTTTAAATGCCTCTAAAAGAGATTTAATACCTTCTTTGCCATTGGTAACATCTGCAACTGGTTTTATTTCAGAATGTTTTAAATAGTCTGAATAACCATGCATAGGAGTGTAGCCTAATGTAAGAATTCTTTCTGCTATTTCATCGATTTTTAATTGGAAATTATTATACAGTTCTTCAAATTTTAGGTGCAATTCAAAAAACTTTTCTCCTTTAACATTCCAATGAAATCCACGTGTATTCATATAAATAACTTGATAGTCTGCTAACAAGAGATTTAAATGATGCGCTAGTTCTTGTGATTTCTTAATATCTAATCCAATGCCGTTGTTTTTATCTTTTTTAGGTTTCATCCTTCAAAAGTAATGCATTTGTATATAGATCGACTGTGATAATAATCACTTAAAGATAAATCACTGCGATTTAATCGCCGATTCTATATCATTGAGGTTACAATTCAATTGTTCACCAGTTTGCATGTTTTTCAAACTAATTTGATTTGAAGCAATTTCATTTTCTCCAGCAATTGCAACCCAAAGGATTTTCTTATCATTAGCATAATCGAGTTGTTTTTTTAATTTGCTTGCACTCGGATAAATTTCTACTTTAAATCCGTGTTCTCTTAATGTATGGGCAGTATCCATACAATATAATATGGCATTTTCGTCCATTGGGCAAAATAGAATATCCGTAAATAAATTACTTGAAGTTGGAAATAGATTTAACTCTTCCATTACATCGAAGATTCGATCTATACCAAACGATATTCCAATTCCACTAATTCCGTTCATGCCAAAGACTCCAGTTAAATCGTCGTAACGACCACCGCCACTAATACTTCCCATTTTTACAGAAGTAGGGATGACTTCAAATATGCATCCTGTATAATAATCGAGTCCTCTAGCTAAGCTACAATCTAATTTAACATTGATAGAGGCATTGCCAGCTAAAAGTATTACTTGCTTTAGGTCGTTGATAGCTTTTATTCCATTTTCAAGATGACCTAATTTACTCTCTAAATTTTGTAGAGTTTCAGGATTTAAGGGCAATCTTTCGAGAAGTGACAATAATTTATTACTATTATCATCAGACAAACCAATTTCTAAAAGTTCTTTTTTAACGCCATCATGACCAATTTTATCTGCTTTATCGATAATGATGGTAATGGTTTTAAATTGATTTCCCACGCCACATGATTCGCAAATAGCTTCTAATAATTTACGGTGATTGATGCGAATTTCAAAATCTTTAAGACCGAGTTGATTAAAAACAGTATTATAAATTCTAATAAAATCAGCTTCACACAATAAAGAGTCGGTACCTAAAACGTCTGCATCGCATTGCCAAAATTCACGATAACGTCCTTTTTGAGGGCGGTCGGCTCTCCACACTGGCTGCATTTGATAACGTTTAAAAGGGAAGGAGATATCATTTCGATTCATAACAACATAGCGTGCTAAAGGAACCGTAAGGTCGTAACGCAAGCCTCTATCCGCTATTTTAGGGGTTAAGCTTTTTGAATCGAGTTCATTTAAATTCAAATCTTTAAGATAATCGCCATTATTTAATATTTTAAACAGCAATTGATCGCCTTCATTTCCATATTTACCAGTAAGTGTAGAAAGATTTTCCATTGCTGGAGTTTCAAGGGGCATAAATCCAAATAATTGATAAACAGATTCAATCGTATTGAAAATAAATTTCCTTTTAGCCATAACGGCGGGGGAGAAATCCCTAGTACCTTGAGGAATTGACGGCTTACTCATTGAGTGAAATTGGAGAAACGAAGAAAAAAGAAAAATGCAAGCCCACATCGCACCGCTACAACCTGCTGCCCTTGCTGTGTTCCCACCCTGGGGGAGTCCACAGGGAGCTGGTCGTGCAGACTTGCGGCGCAAAATTAAGATAATTCATGGTTTAAAAAAATATAAGTGCAGAGTTATTTGAAAAAAAATATTTCAGTAGTTCTAAGCCGGTTTATTTTTAAATAGAATGAATTATAAATCAAATAATCAGCGAATTATAAAATAATATAAAGGGTGAAATGCATTCAAATAACACAGAGATAATTGAACTATTTTAAAAAAAGATTTGGTAAGTTGAAATTATTTTATTAAGTTGCATAAAATTTCGACAAACAATACCTTTTAGCCTATAGAAAAAACACCTACTAAACAAAAATCAGCTTATAAGAAAAACCATTACTATAGGTAATCTGCCTTAACTTTAAATGGAGGTTTAGTATGAAAAGGTATCAAAAAAACGACGAAGAATTAGTTGCACTCTATCTGGCTGGCAATGATGCTTGCATGGATATGCTCATTAACCGTTACAAAACAAAGGTGTTTACTGCCATTCATTTGGTGGTCAACGACCGTTACATTGCGGAAGACATTTTTCAGGAAACTTTCCTGAGAGTTATTCACACTCTGCAAAAAGGGAAGTACGAAGAAAATGGTAAATTTCTACCATGGGTTATTCGAATCGCTCGAAATCTAGCCATGGATTATTATAGAAGTACCAAACGTATGCCAACTATTTCTTCTAGTGAAGATGAAGATATATTCGCTAATATGCGTTTCTCTGATAATAATTCTGAAGAAGATACTATCAGAAAACAGAAAAAAGATGGTATTAGAGAATTAATCAAAATGCTTCCTGCCGATCAAAAAGAAGTACTTATACTTAGACATTATGGCGATTTAAGCTTCAAGGAAATTGCAGAAGTTTGTAATTGTAGTATCAATACTGCTCTAGGTAGAATGCGTTATGCATTGATTAATTTGAAAAAGCTTATCGGCGAAAAAGCCGCGTATCTACAAGGATAGTTTGTTTTAATTGATTCAATAATTTCTAAAACCGTACATTTAATTGTGCGGTTTTTTTTATGTTTTTAAATTTTTTTTTCAACTTTATGCAATATTTATTATTTATAAGCGTTCTTAAGCTAAAACACCTATTTGCTTATGCAACAAAATTTTACTCAAGAAGACGTTATTTTATACATTTACAATGAGTTTGACCTTGGAAAGAGGGCTGCACTTGAAATGGCTATTGCAACTGACCCAGAATTGCTCAAGTTTTTTCAGGAAGCCACTTTACTCGCGCATCAACTTGATATGATTCAAGATGAACCAGATAATACCGTAATTAGTATTCTTAACGAAGAATCTAGATCCAACTCAATGGAAATGTACTAGTTAAATTCTACTTCTAAACGCATTTTAAGCCGTATCGATTCATCATCGTTTCGGCTTTTTTTATGCCTGAATCTTTTAATTACCCTCTGTTTTTGATGATTTTTCATGAATTTGACAATCTAAATGTCTCTTTCAATTGTTCTCTTTTAGCTTAGAAATCGCATTATTTAAGAGATTTTTAAAAATCTAATCCGATTGAAAATGTGTTCATAGGTCTTAAAAATTTAGATTCAAATATCCCCCATGCTCGGTCATATTTTAAATAATGCCCTAAAATTTTAGCCCTTGCCCCAAATCCCATACCGTATAATATCGGGTCTCTTTGCGATTGAACCGTGACATAATATTGTGGCGATTGTACAATAACTGTATTAAACGGATTGTCTATACTATAAGGTGATTTTCCTTTCCAAGCTGTTCCGATATCTACAAATCCTGTTATCATAAAGCTTCTGAAAAAATCGCTTGTTATTGGCTTTTGTACCAAATAACTCAAAAGTGGAATTCTGATTTCTACATTCATTAACAGAAATTTATTACCTGAACGCGCATTTCTGTAAAAGCCTCTTGCTGGAGCCGTAATAGTCTGAAAACCATAGTCTGAATAAGCACTTCCTGTATAGGTCGGATTGTTATAACTAAATGTTCTATTCGAATCAATATTGCTCAACCAATTTTCTACACCACCCATATAATAAACCGTTTTAAGACTTCCCAATGAGGCCGCACCACTAAATCTATATGCAAAATAGATTTGTCTATGTATCTTCTTGTAATACCTAAAATCGAAACCATTATTGGACATCATAACGCCATCGCTCGTTCTAAAATAATTTTCATTATAAACTCTGAATCGCAATCCTTGAAATAGATTGAGTCCATTGCTTCTTACATTATCGAAAACGTACTCAACTCCATTGCCAAAATATAAATTATTGATGGGTGCTCGCTTTAATTCAATAGAATCCACTGCCAATCTTACAACCCTGTCATTCCTGCCAAATCCATTAAATTCTATTCTTCCTCTTTCAGAAAAAGGATAACTAATGGCTAATTTAGTCATTGAATTTATCATTCTTAAAGGTACAATTGATTCTTCGAATGTTCTCGAGCGTCTAAATACTGAAACTTCTTTGTCCCAGCGGCCTTTTCTGTTGTTATATGTAATATAATAATCGGATGCTTTACTTTTTACAATTGGAATTCTAACACCTGCTACAATAACATGATTCTTTAAGTCATCGCTTATACTTGTTTGAACATGGTAAGATAGAAAAGGGTAATTGAATACTTTTTCTGGAATATTTGTAGGGAATAAGTAATTGCCTAGAATTGAAACATCCAATTGTTGAACCATATAGTCGATGCCAAATTGAGTTTTAGCTAAAGTTAGCAAGGCTTGCGATTTATTAGAGCCTTCTTTATCCATGTTAGGCAGTTCATCTTTAGTATCAAATCCAGTTAGAAATACCTTTTTCACACCAACACTATCTGATTTAATTGGGGTAGGGATAGTATCTAATAAAATTCGATTTTTTAGAGTATCCCAGGCTGGATTAATATCGTGTTCAATCCATTTTCGATAGGCAGTACTTTCTGCGTTTACGATGGCGTCGTTGGCGTAATCTTTAGTGATTGTACCAACATACACACGGTAGCGATTATTAAAGTACAATAAGTCGGCAACAACTGGAACATCTCGTGCTACATCATTATGCAAAATACAGCGTTTGTAATTAGTTAATTGATAAGTTTGATTTTCATTTAAATCAATCACATAATTATTGAGAATTCCATTTCTGTCACTTAAAAAACTTACCACATTGTTTTCCAATGGAATCGGCTCTCTTAAGTTGACTTTTTCATATTGATTGCCTAGCACTAGATTTTGAGATTGTGTTTCAAATTCATAGCGATAGATACCATAAAAACTAGATTCTTCACCCTGAGGTCCTTTGTTGGATACAAAATACAAATAGCGGTCATCAGGAGAAAAGCGGGGATTTAAGTTGTCAAATACATCGTTACTGATGTAATTTGTTTGCATAGTTGTCTTATCTAAAATCATTAAATCAGATTGACCATTTCTCAATACTGATAGGGCTAATTGATTGCCTTGGCTGTTATAACAGAATTCTTTTACAAAAGGTACGTTAGCTAATACCGTTTGCTTAATAAGTTTACCACTAAAATCAAAATCTTTAAGAATAGGATGTTCATTTGAGTATTCAATGATACTTAAATATTTACCATCTGGTGTCCATGCAATCAATGGATAATTGAGATTGATATCTCTGTTTAAAAGCGCATGACCACCATTCACTATAACCTCTAAGTGCTTATCTGCAAAGGTATAAATAACCACCTGATATTTGCCTAAAGTATTAGTAACAATAGCTACTTTAGTACCATCATTGCTTAATTTGAATTGAGTATGTTGCTTTTTCGCAATCTTTGCCGGTGCATTTTCTTGACCTTTAGGGAATTTGAATACCTTTTCGTCGTAACTGTATTTATTAAGATAGAACTCTTGCCAATCGTTAAGTAATTGATTCATGTTCATACCTGTGTAATAAATCATAGCATTTTCTACACTTTTTCCGACTTTGGTAAGGAATACGATATTACTAACTGCACCTTTATCATATTTTTCTTCGAGGTAGCGCCAAATACTTTGACCTGCTAATATTTCGTCTTCTCTTTGTAGAGATGTAAAATATCTTTGTTTTTGATTTTGAAAGAAATCTTTGAGGTAATTATCTCTAGTAATATTCCAACTCTCGGCTAAATATTCAACCAAACCTTTGTAATACCAATCGGGT
>JADLHV010000248.1 GCA_020848595.1 Bacteroidia bacterium | reverse complement strand
TTGTGATATTTTCTTCATTTTTTAATTATTTGATTTATTGATGAGAGTAACTTAGTTAAGATATTTTCGTAAACAAGTTCATTTTTTATTAATTCCAGAGAATTTAATTTAATTTCAAGGATTTGCGCATCAGAGAATTGGATAGCTTCCATCAAGGCATTTGAAATTTCATTTATTTTTCCAGGTTGAATAAGTATGCCATTATTTTTATTAACCATAATAGAAGTTGCACCAACATCAGTTGCAATAATAGCACAAGCTCTTGCCATTGCTTCGAGGATAACATTAGGCATACCTTCGCTCCAACTTGGACAGACTAAGAAATCGGCAGTATCTAAAATACTTCTAATTTTAGTATTATCTGTGATAGATCCGTGATAAAAAACAGTTTTAAAAGGTAGTTTTTGATGATTCTCAAATGGGCCAATAAAGTCGAATTGATAAGGTAATCCAGACGATTCTAATTTACGAATTGCTTGATTAAGCTCTTCAATACCTTTACGTCTTTCGTAACGACCCAGATAAACGAATTTTCTTATTGAATTAACCTGAGGAGTATATAGACGAATCCATTCTTTTTCAATACCAGCAGGTATTTCAATGATATGACTTTCTTTGGTGCCTAAATTTCTTATTATATCAGTAATTTTAGAACCATAAGAAAACACATAATCGGCATTTAAAGTAATCCATTTAACAGGTCTTTTCAATAAAAGAGACTGCAGCAATCTTTTAGTATCGGCTTGTTTCTGAAACATTTCGTAACCATGAAATTTCACGGCAACAGGAGGCCATTCAGGATGTTTACGTTTTTCAAGAATTAATTTCCAACCACTAAATCCTTTGGTATAAATAAAATCGAATTCCATTATTCTGTCTTTAATAGCTTGAAAGCAACTAACAGAATACTTATAAGAAGCACGGACGTAATGACCAGGCAGCTTATCACCTTTAGGAAAATCTAAAACTATATTTTCAATATTTTCCCTTTCGAGAGGCGAAAAGACTTCTAATTTATGAATATCAAGATCACTTTGGTTAAAGTGAATGAGGGTAACCTTAACGCCTAGCCTGCTTAGGTATTTAGTGAGATAGAAAGTATGTCTTTGCATACCTCCAATAACATAAGGATGAACACCGTCACATATTATCGCTATTCGCATAATTTAATTATATTTTTAGCAGCATTTTCCCAAATATAAACCTCTAAAACCTTTTGATGAAAATTTTCAGCAATAGATTTAGACAATACTTCATCGGATATCAAACGTTGTATAGCATTTGCTAAATCTGTTGAGTTATCAGATATAATAAGAGCATCTTTTTCATGAGTCATAACATCTAGAACTGGCAGAGTATTCGGAGCAATAATTGGTTTGTTCATCAATCCATATTCAAAAATCTTTACAGGCGAACCATACCAATTAGATTTAGCCATAATGCACATATCCATAATTGCTATATAATCAAAAACAATAGAATGAGGGACTTTGCCAGTAAAAATAACTTTATCAGAGATTCCTAATTTACTGACTTGATTTTTAAGATTATTAAGAATTACACCATCACCAATAATTAACAAGCGCCAATTTACATTATTTTGACAAACGACTGCAAAAGCATCAATTAAGACATCAACACCGTGATATGGAAACATAGATCCGACAAAACCAATTACTTTTGATTCATTATTAAGATTTAATTTTTGTTTTATATCATTTTCTTCATGAAGAAGAGAAACTATTTTACTAGGATTAATGCAATTGGGTTGAATAAACAATTTTTCATGAGGGCAATTATATTTTTCCATTAAAAAATTACCCAAAGCAGAAGACACAGCGATAACTTTATTTGCGGTAGAAATTTTAAATTTCTCGACACGATGAGCTTTAGATTGATATAGAGAATAACCTTCAAACTCTCTCATTTCTTGAACGAAAGGTGCATTTACCTCAATTATATATTTAATAGAGTATTTTTTAGCTAATTGAGCTCCAGAATCCTGAAGATATTCAGATCTCTCGTAAATCAAGTCAGGTTGATGAGCGATGATTTCGTTTTCTAATCTCAAGCCAGCCATTTTATCATGTTTTAACAATTTAAAATTATTAAAACTAGTCCATATAAATCGCGGAACAAATGCTTTAATAAGGCGTTTCCACGGAGCTTGTTTGTAACCATCGACAGCCAAAGGATTAAGATTAGCCAATTCAGTCCCCCCCATAATAACAGGAAAAACCTGATGACCTAGGGATTTTAAGGCATTAATTACCTCCCTTTGGTGAGTGGCATAACCAACTTCACTCACAATATCATGAGTAGGATGAGGAGAGTAATAAATAATTTTCATTCGCTGAGAATAGGTGCGAATTAAACTAGAATATTACAAAAGAAGAAGTTTAGGTGAAAATAGCAATCAACAGTTATATAGTATACTATGCACTATATTGATTGTCCGGTGGCAGAATATACATCTTCGATTCTATAAGTTTTCTGCGGGATATTAATAGATTCTTTACAAAACGTTTCTTGAATAGGCTTACCATTGATCAAATCGAGAAGAAAAGGTTTATAATAATCAGGTGTTAAAGAACTATTAATCAGCGATTCGAAGAAATTTACATCAATAATATTTCTTTGTTGAATAAAGTAAGCGATAGTTTGAAAACTATATTTATTGACTTCAGGTCCGACAGCATTACGCGTAGGTTCGAAATATTCATTTTCTTCAATAGCTTTGAAATGATTCCCTTGAGGATACCATTGATAAGTATGTTTAGACGCAATACCGAAATTCTTTTCCATTCCAAGAGCATAAATCAATTTACGCAAAGGATTTTTAATAGCTTTAAGAAAAGGGTTAACACGCAAATTATCAGTAACGCGTTTTTGATCAGGCGTCCAAAGTTGAAGAGTAGCAGAAAATTTTTGAGGATTAAACACCAAATGAGGTTCCCATGCATCAATACAATGAACAGGAAATTCTTGTTGAGTAAAGTGTTTTGTTATTTTCAATTGTGCATCAAGAGTATTCGGATTAATGACGACATTTTTATCGAATAAAAGTGTTTCGTAACCAGATCCAAAAATAGCAGCTGTAGTGAGAATATAATTATTATGATGGTGAATACAGTGAGCTGCAGAACCAGGAGCAAATTCTTTCATTCCAGGAAAGAAATGTATTTTTAAGTAAAAATCTGCAGTTTCATAAATATAGAAAAAAGGAATATTGTAGAGACTCCATTTTTGATCTAAAAAACCTTTGTCTTCAAAATTCCTTTTTATTACTAGTTTAAGGAAATCGTCATCGGCGCCCATCTTCGCTAGAAGGTGTTCCGCATTGCGATGAAACTCACTTCTATCGACATATTTTTTCTCTAGATTCAGAACTTCCTGAATATAAGGATGACTTTCGAGAATATGCTGCATACCTGTATTATTTTCTACTTGCAAAATAATGGGTTTAATGATTAAGTGTTAATGATGTTAGTCAGTTAAAGAGCGTTTACCACATATTTTCGAAGTGAGCCTTATCATAGACTTTATCTTTATCTTTATAGACACTTTGAAGATTATTATTCAAGCGGAGAACATCTTCTTTTCTAAAAATTTTAGACAACAAAGATAAAGGAAATAAGAAGACGAAAAAAACCACACCAAGAATGATATTAGGCACAATAAGGCTAAGGATATAAGCTAGTTTCATCCATGCCTTTTCGATCCAAATGCTTAGAGATTCAGACAATACACCAATCAAACCAATAATGATAGATAAGACGAGCATCCATTTAGCCAAATAAAAATAGAATAAAATAGCAAAACCTACCGAGATAGTCAGTGCAGTTTTAGCTGGGTTGCTTTTCATTTGTTTCATAATTTTCTAAAACAAAGTATAAATAAATGGAGCAATAGCACTAGATCCACCTAGAACTAGTAAAATTCCAAGTAAAAGCAGAAGTATAATGATAGGCACGAGCCAGAACTTTTTTCTTTGCTTCATGAACTGCCATAAATCTTTTAAAAATTCCATATTCCTTTTTATTATTTTTTAATTATTGAGTATATATCAGGCATAAGGATATCAGCGATAGTCCTTGCCCCTTTATTTGTATAGTGAATTTGGTCGTAAAAAAGTGACACTTCTTTAGGCATTTTTAAGCCCAAGTCTATGACAGGAAAACCTTCATGATTACAATAATCTATTAGAGCTAAATTGTAACGTTCCATAACTTTCCAAGAATAACTTAAAGAATCATCGAATTTGGGTTGCGTTACAAAAATGGGTTTGATACCGGCATCTTTACATTGCTTAGATAATTCTTTAATTCTGATGACATAATCTGGAATCATAGTTTTAAGATTATTTTCTAGTCCCATTCTATAAGACGAATCCGGATTATTCAATTCATTATTTTTATATTCATAAGGATCTTTCCCGTGAGCTACATTAGCTTTTTGAGATTTAGAAGCTTCGATTAGATTAGCAATAAGTGTAAAGAGTTCAGATTTTTTAAGTAATTTACGCATAAAAGACTCTTTTCTATTAATCAAGAAACCATCTTCATTTTGGAAAGAAGATTTAACTAGGTCGTTAATACCAATTAGGAACACAACGTAATCAGGTTTAAGTTTTACGATATAATCTCTCATAAGGATATTATGACCGTATGTTGAGCAACCATCAAGACCGGCATTATTTAGCCAGATGTTATTATCTTTTTGTTTTAATTGATTGAATAATTGAGCCGACCAAGTTGAGTCATCAGAGAGTAGCGAGCATTCTGTAGTACTTCCGCCAACGGTAATAATTGTGACGGCATCATTCCAGTTTTTAGGCGGTTCGGGGCCTCTAAAACCGAGCGAATTTGTAGAATAAGTAATTTGCTTATCTAAACCATTAATTGCAGGTTCAATAACTACATTACGTTTATAATTACTTTTAAGAATTATTTCATTACCTCTCACCCTAGATTGAAAAGGATTATAAATTCTCAACACAATTTCGCAAAGGAAAAGCGAAACTACAACACCTATAAAAATAGTAAGTAATTTTAATAAGAATTTTTTCATATCAATCTTTCTTGAATTTTACCATCCATTTTTCTTTATTTTCCCAATCCAATTGTTTAGTTTTTTCGAAGACAAAATCATTGATAACTAGGACATCCATTTCGGTACTCATAAAACATCTGAAAGCATCAGCAGGTGTGCAAACAATAGGTTCGCCTCTAACATTAAAGCTGGTATTAACTACTAGCGCATAACCTGTTTGATTTTTAAATTCATTAATAAGATTATAGTAACGCGGATTAGTAGATTTATGAACAGTTTGAATTCTAGCAGAAAAATCGAGATGCGTTATAGATTGCACATCGCTTCTTTTGGTATAAAGTTTATCCCAAAGATCCATATTTTGGAAATTTTCTGGCAAGATAGTTCTTCTACTTTCTTTAACAGGAGAGACGATAAGCATATAAGGAGAATCCGAATCTAAATCGAAGTAATCTTTAACGTCTTCTGCAAGTACAGAAGGCGCAAATGGGCGAAAACCTTCCCTATATTTTATTTTTAGATTGAGTTTCTTTTGCATTTCTGGATTACGAGCGTCACCCAGGATACTTCTATTACCTAAAGCTCTAGGACCAAATTCCATTCTACCTTGAAACCAGCCCACTACCCCACCATCAGCAAGTTTAGAAGCCACAAACTTATTCATTTCGGCATTATCTGAATATTTTGTATACACCGCTTTCATTAATTTACAAGTTTGTTCGATTTCTTTATCAGAGTAATCGGGACCTAAATAAGAACCCGACATAGTATCCATAGAAGCGTCAACTTCATTGACTACTCTAGGTTCATCGAAGTACATTGCAGAGGCGGCAAGAGCAGCGCCTAAAGCACCGCCAGCATCACCAGCAGCTGGTTGAATATATATATCCTTGAAAATATTTTCTCTAAGTAATTTACCATTTGCGACACAATTTAAAGCAACACCACCGGCCATACATAGATTATCACTTCCAGTAAGTTTTTTAGCTTCAGAGGCCATTTTGAGAACTATTTCTTCAGTAACTTGTTGAATAGCTAGGGCAAGATTACAGTGATGTTGTTTCAAATCATTTTCGTCATCACGTCGAGGAAAACCGAATAATGATTCCCACTTTTTATCATAGACCATTCGAAGACCAGTAGCATAATTAAAATATTTTTGATTTAGCCATATAGAGCCATCTTCTTTTATATCGACTAAATTTTTCTTAATAATATCGACATAATCGTCGGTTTGTTTAGAAGTTGGATCACCATAAGGGGCTAATCCCATCAATTTATATTCACCAGAATTAACAGTAAAACCGAGAAAATAGGTAAAAGCAGAATATAAGAGACCAACAGAATGAGGGAAATCGAGTTCTTTAAGGAGTTTTACCGAATTACCGTCGCCAAATGCAATAGATGCGGTACTCCATTCACCAACACCATCGATAGTTAGAATAGCAGAAGACTTAAAGGGAGAAACATAAAAGGCACTAGCAGCATGAGAAAGATGATGTTCTGGGAAGAGCATTTTAGTTTTTTTCTTATCGAAAGGACCTATAGATTTTAAATGATCAATAATTAATTTTTTCAAAAAAATCTTTTCGTTCAACCATACAGGGATAGCCTTAATGAAAGATAAAAATCCTTTAGGAGCAAAAGCATAATAGGTTTCAAGTAAGCGTTCAAACTTAAGAAAAGGCTTATCATAAAAGACAACCGCATCAAGTTCATCGAGTGTTAAACCAGCTTCTTGTAGACAATATTTAACAGCATTTTCTGGAAAATCAGGTGTGTGTTTGTCTCTTGTAAACCTTTCTTCTTGTGCTGCGGCTATCACTTTACCGCCTATAGTTAAAGCAGCAGCTGAATCGTGATAGAATGCAGAAATACCCAGTATCTTTTTCATTTGATTTTAAAAACTTCTAGCAAAAATTAATCTCAACAAAAATTGCTTTGAAGACGCCTCAAAAATAAAGGGTTTGATTGAAAGACTATCCACACATAA
This sequence comes from Bacteroidia bacterium, assembly GCA_020848595.1. Lineage (GTDB taxonomy): Bacteria > Bacteroidota > Bacteroidia > NS11-12g > UBA955 > JABMMZ01. The sequence goes on along the minus strand of JADLHV010000248.1, from coordinate 16,410 downwards.
AATGCCAATGTCAATTTCATTTGACGACTAGGGCATCAAACACCTTTGCTAGTTCGGCTGTCTTATTTTTGAAATCGAATTGTTGAATATAGTCATTATTAGGTTTTACGCTACTTAATTCGCTTCTATTGTTTATAAAATAGAGGAGTTTTTCGGCAATTAAATATGGTTTATTAGGTTCGACACAAAAGCCAATTCCAGATTGAACAAGAATATCTTTACAATCCGAATTCTCACAAAGACCTAAAACAGGTTTCTTAGCATTTAAATATTCATATAATTTACCAGGAATAAACAAGGTAGAGTGTTCGGAGGTATTAGACATTTCGAGAGGTAAGAACAAGACATCTGCTTGATTCAATTTGGCTAGAGATTCCTTTTTAGGTAAATACCCACTGAACTCAAAGAATTCAGAAACATCAAGATTGATAGATTGTTGAATATTTAAAGGATGAATACTTCCCCAAAATTGAAATTTAAGTTGTTGAGGAGTTATACCATATTTAGACTTTAAAATTTTAACAGCATTAATAAGATAAAATGCAGATCGTGTAGATGAATCGACAGAATTATGTTTATATGTCCAGAACCATTTTAGAATTGGTTTCCAAAAGTTTTTTTTAGCTTTAAGGTCGAAAGCATCTAAACTACCAGAATAAGCGATAATAAGTGTTTTAGAATCCATTTGTTATAACAAAGATATCATTAGGTTTTTTTAAACCTCTTTTAGTATATAGTTTTTTCACTTCAGGCGTGTTCACAATTAGACTATCGCATGCCATTAGCCATTTTTTTTCCTTCCATCTACTCATATACCAATGAAATTTAGATGGATAAGACCATGCATAAGCGTCTGTATAAGGATCACGAAGATCTGCTACCCATTTAACGTTTAATTTTTCTTTTAGAAGTTTTCCTAGAATAAGAGGAGAGAAAGGACCTGAGCTAGTATAAATTAATTCGATATTGTGTTGTTGAATTAATTTTTTAGCCCGTTCAAATGCTATTCGAGGCCATCTAGCTTGACGCTCCCAGAAAAACGGATACAATAAAAACCAAAAAAGGCGGTACAACTTAATTTTATGGAGGAAATTGATAAAATTAAAAGGAATGCCAGAAGCCACGCGTTCAATCTGAAGATCATTAGGTAAAGCATTTAGCAAAGAGGTATCGATAGTAGATCCTGACTTTTTAATATCATCAATTAGAACAGTAAGAACGATAGGTTCGTAGCCAAAATCTTTTAAATTTTTAGCAAATTGAATACTTCTATGTACACCAGGCCCACCCATAGGAGGAAATTGATACGCTATGAATAATACTTTTTTCAATCTATATCTTTAAAACCTACTATTTTTATTTTATTCTGTGAATTGATCCATTTGAGGTAATTATCCAATAAAAAAAATGACTCAATCATAAAGCTTTTTGGATGCGATAACATACAAAGTAATTTCTTACCTTGATTAAAATAAGCATTTGTGAAGTGTTTCATTATTACAATATCTGATTTACCAGATCCGTCAAAGGTAATACTTGTTGGGAATATTGACTCAAACATTCCATGATCAAAAGTACCGCCCTCGTAATGCGAGCGTTTCGGATTAAATAAATTTAGTACCCTATAGTTGACACTAGTTTTGATTCTTGAGAACAAGCCTATTTTTTCTTTTTTGCAGGTCATAACAGGAATTTCATCTAAGACTATTTCATTTGAAAGTGATTGTTTAAAAAAGCCGAGTTGAGGACCTATTTTCCATCTTTCTAAATCTTCAGCAGAAGAGTGGTCTACCTTAAGATACATACCATTCATTTTAATTCCGGGCATAACTGAAGAATCGAATTTAAAATCAAGAGAATGTAATAATTCAATATATTCTTTTTGAAAATCGTTAATTGATAAACCTCCGGCTCTAAATGCTATTGGTTTTGCCTTTATTACTTCAATAAAAAACTCATAGATTTTATTAAACCAAGCAGTTGTGTAATCAATACCATATTTACTTACAATATTCGAGAAAGAATATTCCGTTCTATCAAACTTCCATCTATTCATAGATTGGTCATAAATAGCGTTAATCCAATGAGGATGAAAATGATACTCAATTTCATGTCCTAATTCACGCATTTTATGGCATTGAAGAATAATCTCTTCGCATGCTTTAATTTGTCCAGTTGAATTTAGTTTAAAGACATAAGCTATATCAATAAAGAAAACAAGTTTACAATTATTTTTTCGTGCGATATCCAATATTTTATTCGTATTGGCTATTAAAGTATCATAATTGTTCCTGCCGTCGAAATAAATTTCGTAATCGAACGACAAAATTATCCTTTTCATATTCTTTTTAGGACCAAAATATGGTACTTAGGTTTTCCAAAAAAAGACAATTTATTTAACAAAAAGAAAATAAAATTTCTAAGTGTAAAAGGAATTTTGAACTTTACTAATTTTTCATTCCACTTATGAAATGAAATCATAGTTGTTTTTACAGTATTAATCAATTCATATCCAGTATCATGAAAGAATTGAATTGTTTCATTTAAAGTCATTTTACTTGGATTTTGGAAGTTTGGATTTTGTTTTGTAAAAAAAGAGAAGTTATCACTATCAACATCAGGTACTAAGGCCAAAATATATTTGTATTGACTTCTATTATTTTCTATCAAAAGATATTTATCAGGCAAACAATATAAAGAGTTAATTAGTAACCAAATATTATTTTCTCCTTTGATTTTCTCATTAAAAACATCTGCTTGTTTAATATTTATCTTTACATCAGGAGATTTGAGATAAGGGGAGTTCAATTGATTAACACTTAAGTCAAGAGCGTAGACATTTCTATTAGGAAAAGCTTTTTTAACAAAATAGGCAATTATACCATTACCACAAGGAGCATCAACTATGGCTGTATCATTTTCTAGATTTAATTCACGAAGAATTAAAATTATATTTTTAGCCCAAATATTTTGTGGGTATTTATGAAATAATAGATTTTTGAGCAGCATACTGAGTTAAAGAATTAACAATCCTTTCAGATACCTTAGTAGTATTCAATTCATTACTTTCAAATTCATGGGTTAAAACATCATTGAATTTTGTTTTTAGTTCATCGAGTGATTTAACATGAAAAATCCATTTATTATCTACACAATAAACAAGAGGTTCTTCTCTAATTTCGTATGTAATGCAAGGCACATTCATCCATTTTGAATCGAGTGCAACAGTAGAACCAAAAACAATAGAAATATCAGATAGAAATAATTGGTCGTGCAAAGTATCTTGAATTTCGTGTCTACCATATTCAACAAATAAATAATTCTTTAATTGATTTTCAGGGAGAAAGTAATCTTCTTTTTTTTCAGATGGATGAGGGCGAATAATTAAGAAATATGAATCATCCTCCTCAATTAATTTGAATAAAAATTCGAGTGTTTCAATTTTAGCCAAACGTTTACCTCTAACTGAAAATAGAGAAATCACTTTTTTATCTTTCAAGACATTTGGTTCGATATTTAGAGTATTTTTATACTTATATGATTTTACAAAATCTTCCATTAAGTGACCAGATACAATTAATTGACTTTCAGGAAGTAGATTTTTCTTCATTAAAAGATCCTTCATTTGATTATCCCATATAAACCATTTATCAAAAATAAAGAAAGCATCTTGAGCTTCACCAGACTTAATGCCATTCATTGTATTAAAAACAGTTACATTATGAGACTTCATCACCTCAGAAATTAGAGCACCATAAATACCATTTTCACCCTCATTGATTAGCAAAACAGAAGGATTACTTTTTAAAATAGATAATGCAATTTGTAATGTATGACATATTTCTACCCAATGTAAAAGAATAGTATTAAATACATACCAATCATTAGAATTAAAAGAAATGAAGTTTACATATGGTATTGCAAACATACCCACAGTTGGATCTAAAACAGAAACACTAGACAGATTGAAGAGATTTATAAAATTTTTATCAATATTTGGATCAAAAAGCACATGAAAATTGTCATTTTTAGAGATATCGTCAAGTAAATTTTGGTATAAACCAACTTGAAAATCATTTTTAATATGAATGACTATTTTCTTATTCGATGACGAAGTTTGAGGTAATACTACATCTTTGCTTTTGCTTACAAGTAGTTTAGCATATCGTAAAAGAGTAGCTATTTTATTAACTTTATGCAAAGGTTCAAGTTCGGCGATTTTACAATCTTTAAAGTTGTCTAAATGAGCATACCAAAGAAATCCATTTTTTAAGTTGGCCCAAAACATGGCTTTCTTAATTGATAAGGTCAAATCATAACCATTAAGATTAAACAATTGAGGACATTTTAATTTAAAACTTTCAATAATTTTATCATTTTGTTCCCAACTAAACCAGGTGCTTTGAACTCTATTTTGAGTACAGTTATAAAATTCGACATCCTCAGTTTCTTCATTTAGGAAATCAATTTCATTAAAAAGAAAGACATTTACACCCTTTTTAATGGCATCTTCATAGTTAGCTTTAGTTAATAGGTTCTTCGCGTATAAATATTTCACTTCTTTCACAATACTACATTTCAAAAATAAGAATTCTTATCGAGTTCATAAGCCTTCAAATAATCAGCAATTTTTTTGGATATATTAGATTGATAAATGCTATCATGATTATGGGCTTTCTTTTTCAAGTTGTGGAGTTGAATTTCAAGTTTAGTTATACTATCAATATGGCTAACATATTTATTTTCTTGAAAGTATAGATTCGAGTTATGATATTCAACAGAAATACATGGCGTTTTAAACCAAGTTGATTCTAAAGCTACAGTTGATCCAAAAACAATTGCAAGATCTGATAAGTATAGAAGATCGTAAAGGGCATTTTTAGAGTTTTTATAAGAGTCTTTGATTACAATTAATTTTTCAGAATTTAGATTTTTGAATAAAAAATCATTGGGTTTTTCGAGCGGATGTTGCTTATAGATAACAATATAATCATCTTCATTTTCAATTAAATTGATTAATGCATTTTCAACATCTAACTTTTCCTTTCTATTACCTTTAACAGAGAATACCGTAATAATTTTTTTGTTTATCCAAGTATCGAAGTCTAAGTCCATAGTATTTTCGAACGTATAATTAGACACTATATCTTCGGCTAAATGCCCGACATTAACTAACATCGAATCAGGCAAATTGCATTTATTCATCATCATATGTTTCATTTGATTATCCCACACAAACCATTTATCAAAGTTAACATCAGCATCTTGTGCCTCTCCAGCTTTCATACCATTCATTGTATTTAAAACAGCCGTATTGTTTCCAAGTACGACTTTGAGCAGATTTCTAAATGCAATGTTTTCACCTTCATTAATCATTAAACATTTGACACCAGAGTTTTTAATATATTCATAACGTTTTAATTCAGATGCCATATCATTCCAAGAATCAATTAGTTTATTAACGAGTTGTAATTCGTTTTTATCAAGTTTAAATAGATTAATTAATGGAAATGACTCATAAGCATTTATAAGACCAAGATTAAAAAACTGAAGATTAGGATTTGTCATTTCATTAAAGTCTTCAGATAAATTTCCATAATGAAATACTACTACAGAGGTGTCCTTTAGTTCCTTTAATAATTGTTCATAGAGTTTAAATTCAAGATTTTCCTTAATTAAAAAACCAATTTTTGCTTTAGGAAGAGACAATACATTTTGAATATTGTTACGATATTTCTTAACATGCTTAAGATACAACCAAACAAACTTTAAAACTTCCTTAAATTTATTTCCAGAATTAAAGTATGTAAGATCTTTAACAACAAAATTTTCCGATTTTAGATTTTTTAGATAGGCTCGTATACTGCCTGCTTGAAAATTAGACCAATACATTAATTTGGCTATAGCAGGTCGAATATTATAATTAAGGCATTTAAAAAGATTTTCGTGTTTACTAAAAAGTCTTTCAATGACATTAAGATTAAAATTATAAGTTTCCCAGGTGCCTTCAATTTTAAACGTATTAGATTGAATTAATTGAAGATTACTAGGCAAATCGGATATATAACACTCATTACAAATGAGAATATCAGGATTATGTCGACTTATTAAAGGTAGATCGACAGGATAAAAGACTTCCTTAGCAAGAACGATTTTATTTTTCAATCAAGTTAAAGAGTTTCTTAACTATGAAAAGTTCGGTTCTAGCCATAGATGAAAAAGTAGCACCAGCAATATGAGGCGTAACAATAACATTGTAAGTTTTACCAGCCTCAATTAATTTTGACAAGTGTTTTTTAGATCCTTGTTCTTCAGTAATAACATCGACAGCTAGACCTTTAAACAAGCCATTATTAGCTGCCTTAACTAAGTAGTCTTCATCTGTTAATTCGGCTCTAGCAGTATTAACAAAATATTTCCCTTCTAAGAGTTTGATAGCTTTTTTATCTAAAATAGCACCATTAAGAGCATCGAAACTTGCAGTTAGTAAGACTGCATCAGACCATTTAATCAATTCATTTTGAGAATTAAAAGATTTAAATTCCTTTGATTTCTTTTTAGAATCGATATCATAAAAACCGACATGAGCACCTAAAGCATTTAAGTATTTAGCCACGATAGCGCCTACCCTACCAAAACCAATTATACCCACTTTAGAATTAAATATTTCGTAACCTTTATGCGGTTCTCTATCCCAAGTTAAATTATTAGAACTAAGGAAAGCAGCATGATAATTACGATAAAGAGCTAGAAGCAGACCGAGCGTATGTTCGGGAGTGGCTCTAATAGTTTTAAGAAATTTAGTTTCACCTTTTAATGAAACAATAGAAATATTTTTAGAATTACAATAGTCGAGGTCGATATGATTCAGTCCGGTAGTTGGAGAACATATAAATTTAAGATTAGGCGCTTTAGAGAGCAATTTAGCATCAATAGCAAAAGCGAGACGAACAAAAAGCACCTCCTTATCTTTAACAAAACCACCTATATTTTTCCCATTAAAAAGAGCAATATAACCAAAGCTATTTAATTGATTAATAGCTAAATCAGAGAAATCAGAGGGTTCGAGAATACCGATTTTCATAATAATTTTCTTAATAATTCGAGGTCTTCGAGCGTATCGACATTAACAGACTTATTCTTATCCATTACATACATAAGAGGTTGTTCACCAATTACATATCCTGCCTTAATTAAATTAATACTTGAAATATAAATGCATCCATTTCTAACATAAGTAGAGCCATGATCTTGTCTACGCACCCCTTTATTATGTAAAGGACTAACAGGGATAGAAGTTTTACCATCTGGGCCCATTTTATAAATAACCAAATCATTGATATACTCTTCTTCGAAAGCAGAGATCAAACTATCATTCTTACTTTCACGATACAAATTAATAGCTTGAGTAAGGTCATCTTCGGTTCTAAGAGGCGAAGTAGGTTGTAACAATAGAACAGCGTCAAAAAATTCGCCTAATTCTTCAAAATAATTAATAGCATGAAGAATAAATTCAACCGATTTAGCTTTATCACCAGAAATATTATCAGGTCTTAAGAAAGGAACATCGGCGCCATAACTTTTGGCAACGGCAGCAATTTCTTCTGAGTCAGTAGAAACGATAACTTTTTGGACCAAACCTTTTTCCAATACATTTAATGCTGGAATAATAGAATAAGCAATCAAAGGCTTTCCACAAACATCAATAATATTTTTACCTGGAATTCCTTTAGAACCACCTCTAGCTGGTATTATGGTTAGAATGTTCAAACTAAATTATAATTGAGTAAATCGTTTTAACAAGTGAAGACCGGCTTCACCGCTTTTTTCGGGATGAAATTGAGTACCGATAACATTTTCATGTTTAACAGCGGCAGCAAAATTAAGAGTTCCAAATCTACTAAGCGCTAGAATATCGGAGGACAGAATAGGAGCGGCATAATAAGAGTGAACAAAATAAAAACAGGTTTCGATTTGCGTTGTATCGAGAACAGAGTCCGACCAACTTTGTTCATTAGGAGGATAAATGCTATGCCAATTGACATTAGGCACTTTAAAATTCGGCATATCTTTAGGCAAAGGCAAACATTCGCCTTTAATTATATCAAGTCCAGCCGTTATATGATGTTCATTTCCCTTACTAAGTAGCATTTGCATACCGAGACAGACGCCTAAAAGAGGTTTACCAGATAAGGCAAATTCACGAATAGCGGGAGTAAAATTCCTAGAATTTAGATGTTCCATACCATCAGGAAAAGCACCAACACCAGGCAACACGAGATAATCTGCTTTCAAAATTTCTTCTGGTGAAGAGATAATATTTACTTTAGCATCGACATGTTCGAAGGCTCTAGAAATACTCAGCAAATTGCTCATACCATAATCGATGATAGAGATAGACTTACTCATTATCTTACTTGAATACCTGCCTCCTTAGCAGCTTTTTTAATATCTTCAATTGAAGAATGTTCGTAGTGTAACGATTTAGCGACAGCGACAGCATCGGCCCCACTGTTGATAGCATGAACAAAATCTTGAGGTTTACCAAATCCGCCACTTGCAATAACTGGAATAGACACAGCATTTGAAACCAAATTAATAAGTTCCACATCCATACCTTTTTCTAGGCCTTCAAAATCGATAGAAGTGAGGAGAATTTCCCCAGCACCTAATTCTTCGCCTTTTTGTGCCCATTCTATGACATCGATTTCAGTTTTTTCACGAGCTACATCATACCAAACAGAATAGGATCCATTTTGATTTTTTTTAGCTTGAATAGAGAGAACCATGCATTGATTTCCGAATTTAGACGCCACTTCAGAAATAATATGCGGTGTTTTCACAGCTTGAGAGCAAATAGCCACTTTATCAGCGCCACTTCTCAATATTTCGAAAGCATCTTCGACAGAGCGAATACCACCCCCGACAGTTAAGGGAACAAAGACATTATCGGTAGTTTTCTTAATAATTTCTTTTAACGAATCGCGGTTATACAAACTAGCGACAGCATCAACATAAATAATTTCATCGATGCCATGTTGGTAGTATTTGAAGCAATAGTCGTTAGGATGATCAGCCAAGAATCTCCAGCCTTCGAGGTGAATACCTTTGACTAATCGGTTTCCCTTAATATCAAGTCTGGCGATTACACGTTTCATTTAAAAAGATTTATTTAATGCACTTTATGTTTCAATGACCATTCGCCATTAACATTTTCCCATAAGTGAGGCGATCTAGCTTTATCAATTATTTCCCAATATCTTTCTTCAGAAATTCCCATGTATTGTAGAACTTCTTGAAAATATTTTTTTGGAAATTCACCATCATATTTATTAATCAGTTCGACTCCTTCTTCCCTGGAAATAAAGCCATCTCTGATATCGCGATTTACATCATTCATTGCTCTACCTTGACCAAATTTGATAAACATAGTATAATAATGTTGTCCATCAATTTTATCATCCAAACTTGCGAATTTGGTGTAAGTTCCTTCGCTACGACCATCAGGATTAGAGGCAAATCCAGAGTGTTCCATTGCATAATAATAATTTTCTTGAGGCGACCAATTTTTGTAGAAACTATAGAAATGCACTTCAATTCCAGCATTTCTTATTTCATTTTCATTAAGCGGTTTATACAAGAACATATCTTTATCTTCGATACCATGTTTATGCAGATCATTGATATGCACACCACCAAAATATAAATCTTCACCTTCCTTTTTACAGAAGTGAGAGATATCCATAAGAGGACTTAAATTTTCTTCAAATTTATTATGTGCTTCGGCTTGATTTTCGCCATACATAATCAGTTGCACACCATATTGTAAAGCGGCTCTTGGAGCCACATTTTTTTGACCAATAATAAAAGGTTGGAACGGATTAACTAAATTTTCAAAAGCTAATTTAGTTAGAGTTCGGTGAACCATTCCATTAGGAGTAACAAGAATATTATCGAAACCTGCATCAATCATACTTTCGAAATTTTTCCAACCAATTTCAGTGTACTGATGAGGAGCCCAAGTTACAGTTAAAGGATTCATACCATATTTATGTTTCAACTGATGAGCGACGTAAAAACTATCTTTACCGCCACTAGAAGGGATGATTACATCATAAGAACCATCATTACGTCTAAAGCGGTTACAAAGTGCTTCTAATTCCTTTTCGCGTGCATTCCAATCAATAGTTTGTTTAAACTCAAACCATTTGCAAGTATCACAAATGCCATCATCACCAAATCCAACAGTTTCGGTGTCCTTAGTTGTTTTTTTAGAGAACTCTCTTTTAGTACTTGGTCTTTGATTAGAGATACAGCATTTTTTACAAAAAATGACATTCTCTGGTAATCCATGAAGTGTATTCGACATATATTCTGTTTTTTCTAATTAATAACTTATTACTTTTTTTATTTCAGGTTGAGCGACAGATAAAACATCTGCAATTTGTTCACCAGCAGATCCATCACCATACAAGTGTTCTTCTTTATAATGACCATGTTCGAACTGTTTAAGAATAGCAAGTTTAATACTTTCCGCATCATAACCAGTATCAATGACATTACTACCTCTGAGTCTTCTGTTTTGACGAGTACCGAGATTAACAACCGGCACACCCAGATAAGACGATTCGCGAATACCTACGCTGCTATTACCGACAAGGCATTTAGAGTGGACGAGTAATTTAAGGAAATCGCCACCTTCCATATTTTTAAAGAATCGAAAATTATTGTTTGGATTTTCTTCTCTATAAGACCTTAAGGCATTGCTCGTTCCATCGCTACCTGCATCAGGATTAGGCCAGAACCAGAAAGTAGGCATATTAAGTTCATGGATAACCTTTATTAAATTATCAGCTTGACTTCTAGCTTCATCAAATTCTGTTGTAACAGGGTGTTGCATAACAACAATATAATCTTTTTTGTAATCAATATATTTACCGACACCACCATATTTAGTACAAGGATCGAATTCCATTTCAGAATTATCACGAATAGATTTAGCGATATCAATACTAGGGCAACCAGTGACATGAATTTTACTTTCATATTCGCCCATTTTAATAAGTCGTAGTTTAGCGTCTTCGTTAGAGACGAGGTGTAAATCTGCCAATTTAGAAATTGCATGTCTTACTTTCTCATCTATATTTCCGGTTACTTCACCACCTTGAATATGAACTAAAGGAATATTCATATAACTTGCAGCGATAGCAGTAGCCATAGTTTCATAACGATCGCCAATTGTACAGACCATATCTGGTTTTAGATTATCAAAAGTAGTAGCTAATTCCATAATACCAATACCAGTGGTTTTAGCCGAGCTAGTTAAAGTAGCGCCTTCGATGACCATATACACTTTCTCGGCAATTTGAAAACCATCTGATTCAATAAAATTAACTGCCGAACCATATCGATCTAAAAGAGCAGATGCCGCTACCACTAATTGCAATTCGAGTTTAGGGTGATTTTGAATAGCTTTGAGAGCCGTTCTAACCCTCGAATAACTAGGGCGGGCTGTTATGATGACACAAATCTTCCTTTTATTCATTATTGACTTAAGTCTTGATAGTTTATAAAATCTCCTTCTAATAAATCTTTTTGAATCACTTTACCAATGACATTAGAATAATCAGAAGCTTTAATTCCCATATTTCCTGGTTTGCGTGTTTCTAGGTCTTCGAATTTTAAAGTTTCGCCAGCTTTAATTGAACGTTTCATTGAAAGAGATTTTCCAAAAAGCAATTTCATTTCTTTGAATTGATCTGTAGTATTTTTTTCTACAGGCGAATTCAGTGCTATTTCAATTTTCCTAACCCCATCCACTAATTGTTTGAAATCATTTATAGTAAGAGAAGAGCTAGCATCCGGACCAAACATTTTCTTATCAAACACGACATGCATTTCGAGCAACTGAGCACCTAGCACAGTAGCAGCAAGCGGGGCATATATTTCGCCAGAATGATCACTCAAACCGACTTTAGCATTAAAATGAGTTTTCAATTCAGGAATAACATTAAGCCCATATTTATCAGGCGGAGTTGGATAAGCCGTCGTACATTGAAACACAGCATCTAGATTACCGCCATGATTAGCAATGAAACTAGAAGCATTTAATAATTCACTGTAATCACTCATACCGCTAGATAGTAGAATTTTTTTACCAGTTTTTGCAATTGCTTCAAGCATAAGGAGATTATTAACCTCACCACTTGCAATTTTATAACGATCTACTTCAAGATTTTCCATCCATTCTACGGCTTTCATTGAGAAAGGAGAGCAAAGAAAATTTAGACCTTTATCTTCACAATGTTTTTTAAGCCCCACCCAATGTTCGAATTCGAAACCCATTCGATCCCAGTAATCGTAACGAGATTTATCTTCATAACTAAAATTGACACGGAATTGTTCGAAAGAGCTACTTTCAGCGTGAGCGATATGCATCTGAAACTTAACGGTATCAACACCTGTCTCGGCGATTGCATCAATATAAGAATGTGCGATTCCTAGGCTACCATCGTGGGCTTGAGCTATTTCGGCAATAATTTCTACAGACGTATCAGCGTTCATTCGTTGTTTTACAGTTCTTTTCGGTGAGCAAATTTACGGTTAAATCGGTTAAGCGATTTAAACTGCTTATCAACGAAAAAGGCGGATATTCTGAAAATTAGGAATTTTATGACTATCAAGTCAGACAGAAAATACTATAAAATAAATGCCTTTCAACTTCCTCAATAAACAGAAGTCAAAACAAAGTATTATATTTCTAAGGGTAAGTCTTTAACCTTTTCGAATCCAAAATGCATCTTGGTGACCTTTCCATTTAAAGGCACCAGTTTCATTTTTAGAATCTTCATTATTAATTAAATTATAATGACTTAAGCCCTTTAAGTAATGGCTCATTTTAGTTGGTTCTAAAACACCAAAATCACCTTTTCTAGTCGCTACTTCTTTTCCATCCATTTTCTCATGTAAGTAGACAAATTGAGCATTTCCATCAACAAATTTTAAATAATTAGCTACTACATAAGGTTCCATTTCTTGAAAACTAGTTAAGTTAAAAAACATATCAAACTTAAAATTTTCGAGCAATGGGAATTGCCAGCTACCGAAGAAATATATCTTACCTGGTTCCAATTCTGGAATAGAAGTAAGTTCACGATTTTGTCTATAAGAAACGACTTGACCTGGGAAAACAGTATCAAGATAGCGTTCGCCAACGTACAACTGAGGAGAAATATCAAAATTTAGAAATGTGATATGAGGATGTAATTTTTTAACTACCTCTGTTAATTTGCAAGAACCACTACCTAATTCAACAATTACTTTAATATCATTAAAATTAACAAATCGACAGCAATAAGCATATCTGATATAGTAATCAAAAATATTATTAGTATAATTTTTACCATTAACTTGAAAATAATATTCAGGATTACCAGCCAAAGAAGCTTCAAAATTATCAACTGGAGCAGCACCTGTTGCAGACTCAACTTGCTTAGCAAATCGGTAGGGTTGCTGTTTGTAAAATTCAATTTTATTTGGAAAAAGTTTTAAACCACCATTAACAGCAGAATTAAGACCATTTAACACATTATCCCAAAATGGAATTGCGCGTAAAATTCTATTATTAAACAGACGACTTGTATGTAAATCGATCCAGTATTTTGGATAAACATCTACACCACCAATTGAAGCATAAACAGAAATTTTTTTTCTTCTAAAATCCTTTAGTCCTTCTTCCTTCAATGCTGGTTGCAAGAAATGCGCCTTATATTCCCAGTAATTAGTTGGTTTATAGAGGTCAGAAGCTTTTTCCATGTCTGCATTCATTAAATCGAGCAGATCAAAATTATCTTGTACTTGTAAGTCCATATTAGTCACATTTATTTTTTTCGTTCCGCTATTATAGATGAAATCAATAATATAATAATCCACAAAGTCAATTTAATTGACAATTAATAATTATTCTGTTGCATATCAACATTTTAAATAGTTGAAGTCTTTAATTAACAGTACAAAAAGTAACTAAAAATGAATTTTAAGTTCGAATTTTAAGTGCATAAATTTAACAAGAATTAATTTCATCTTCTTAGAATCGCAGCAAAATGCAAATTTGAAATAAAAAAATAAGGAAAAGTTAAGAAATTTTAGGAACAAAGTTTTTTGACTTCACTAAAAAAGTAGAGATAATTTTTACTTGCGTCAAAATGAGTTTTCCAATATTCTCTAGTTTCCAATCTAAACTCAATTGTATTAAATTTAGATGAAGAGAAAGTATCTAAAAAATTTGCAATTTCAATTGAAGTAGAATTTAGAGGAATAAGCTTACCAGTTTTTTCATTAACCAATTCAGAGCAGCCACCAACATCAGTTGATAATATTGGTATTCCAAAACTTATTGTCTCCATCATGCTAACAGGGATACCTTCGGCGGCAGACAAACTAATAAAGAGACTTACCGAATTTTTTTGATAGAATTCCATTAAACTTTGATTATCGCAATACCCCATTGGATGGAATTTAACGTTAGGCATAGCTTGAATGATGCTTTTCCATTTAACATAATCTGGAATTTTAGGATCATTGGTATGTAAATTTTCACTTCCAAAATGGTACCAAGTAATTTCCGATTTAACATGAGAAATTGCTTCAGCTATTGCGTGAATTCTTTTTAAGTGTCGAATACTTGCAACACTTACAATTACTAATTTATCGGGATTGAAAGGATTTAAGACAACATGGTCATCGGAGCCTAAAAAAACAGTTTTAAATTTATGAGCGTATTTAGGGTAGCGATTAACCAAATATTTGGTACCCATTTTAGAAACAGAAAACACTACATCAAGATAACGCATTTGAAAATTTCTCAGCAAAGGTCTTTCACTAATTGAATCGCGATCTTCAAACAAATCACCGCCATGTGCTCTACTAATTATCCTCATATTGGGATTAAGTTTTTTAAGCCAGGCTAAGTATATACAGTCATAGAACCAAAACGAATAAAATAAATCAACATTTTCTACTTTCAATTGCTTTGAGTTGAGGTGATAAATTAATTCTTGAGATTTAAATATATTGGATGAAATGAGAGCAAGCGTAGTTTTAAAAGGTAGATATTTCTTAACAGACCAACATTCTAAGAAATAAATAAGAAGCATTGATGGGAAAAAACTCTTTAATATCTTTTTCTTATTGAACCGTTTCCAATCCATAAAATTATCAATCAATTCGACATTTTCAGGTAATAGATGCAGTTCGTCGACAGGTTCTGTAGAAAATAAAATTATACGTTTGTAATTGAGGCTCATCATTCTAAGATCCTTAATCACAAACGAAGTAGAGATATCGTTAACAAAGTAGGCTAGCGTACCATTCATTTTCTCTTATAAATAATAATTTCACCGAACGATGTATCTATGGTAAATTGACTTGAAGTCATTTCAGTAAATTTGACATATTGTTTTTGAAATACTTCATTCTTTGCATACCTAGGATTGTTCATTAACTTTTCAGGTTGCAATTGAAAAAACACAACTACATCATTATTATCATCCCATATTTTTATTGGATCATCCTTGTACCAATAAAATTTTGTCTCGGCTAAATCATTAAGAGTTCCTGAGAAAGGATGATATCTATCCACTAGGACAAAATCTTCAAATGGATATAGCATTGTACCATCTGTAGCAATGCGTTTACCAGTAAAATTTTCTTTAATATAATCTATTGCGGCATAACTCCATTCCTTACATTCAACAACAGATTCGGTTTTTTCAAAATTTCTGTAGATAGGCAATTCTCTTTTTATAAAAAACAATAAGGAACTAGCTATAAAAAGCGACATAACTGTTAATTCAAGTTTACCCTTCATCTCATTCATTCTTATGGAGATAGAATAAAGTAATCCCAAAATAAGCAAGATATAACCCGTCCATAAATAATGTGGCCAAAGCCGTTTAGTTAAGAACATAATGACAGCTAATAAAATACCGCCTGAAACAATTAATAATGGAGAAGAATAATCTTTATTATTAATAGAACGTTTGATATCAATCAACAGCATAATCAAAACAAACAACACAAAAGGAATTGCTAATTTTTCTGTACCCAAAAAAGTATCACCAAAACCATTAAAGAACCATTTCACAAAATTTAGATTAGCATCGTCATAAGCTTTAACAGTGCCACCGAAAGTTTCATGAATATAGGTTTTAAGGAAAATTGGTTTAATTGGAGAAAGTGCTAAGCAAGGAATAGCAATAATAATTCCAAGCAAGAAGAAGAATACTGATTTTAAACCATTTAAAACGATTAATTTGACATTATTGAAACCTTGACTTAAAAGTGGAATTAAGAATAATAATGGGAGAAGTAATAAAACATTAAATTTAAGACCGAATGCCAATCCAATTA
>JADLHV010000247.1 GCA_020848595.1 Bacteroidia bacterium | reverse complement strand
GCGTCCTTTGTAAATTATTTTGTAAAACAGACCCTAATGTATTGAGCCCAAGGATTCCCTTTTGGGCTAATACATTGGGTGCCCCTGTCTTACTGCAATAATTTACAACAGCAGTCTGAAATGGCGCTCGGTACAAACGTGTGTAGTGCTTGATTCTAATGATTCGTGTTGCAGTGCTCGGGTTGAATGTTAGCGTATATAAATGCTTAGGATTTATAAATTAATAGAGTTTTTAGTGCTTAATGATAATTTTTTCTTCCCATTCAAACAAAAGCATAAAAAAAGCCGCATCGTTTGATGCAGCTTTTAAATATGTTGTAATTTTAATTACTGAATTACTTCAAAAACTAAATCAGTAAATTCGCCTTCTGTTAATTTAATGTCAGTGCCACCACCGCTCGGAGTCATTGTGCAAGTGAATGTTCCAGACATTTTCTTTGAACTAGCATCATACTTTGTAATCGTTAATGTAGATGATGAAGTATATCCAAATAATGTAGCAAATAATGCTAATGGATCGATACTGTTAAAATAAAACATAGAATATTCTTCTGTGTTTAATGTATAGGTTCCTAAACGACTTGGAGATAATACCGCATTCAATAAAATTAATGAAGTGTCTGTAGATCTAGATCTAAATGCCATTAAGCTAAATGTATCGCCTTCTAAACCTGCTGAAACACCCGGTATCATACTGTCGCCAAAGTTAACCAATTGGCTAGCTGTGTTTGATTCCCAAGCTTGACCATCAACTTTACATTTCACTGTGCCTGTTTTTGCAGTTGTGTTACTTGGTGCTGGATCTTCGGTCTTTTTACATGCTCCAAGTGTTAAGGTCAAGGCCATAAATAATACGCCTGAGTAATTGAGGATTTTCTTCATAAATATAATATTTTTCTTTTAAATTATCCGCAAATATAAGCGCGTTATGTCTTTTATAATAACTCTAATCAACTTAAAACTAAAATAATAAGTCATTTTTAATACATTTTATATGTTAAAATCAATTTATTTTAAGGTTAATTTAATCTTAAGTATCTGATTATTAGTATTAAATAATCATTTTTTTGTGATGTATATAACTTTCAGTGCGATTTATTTAACATTCATCGAATTCTCTTCTAATGTGATGTGATATCTATTTGGGAAGTAAACTTTAAAAGAATACCTTTGCTGCCCAAATTTATAGGCAAATTAATGGATCGCAACTCTTATATAGGACTAGGACTGATTTTTCTTTTACTCGTCGGTTATTTTTATATCAACAAGCCCAGCGACAAAGATCTGGTATTACAAAAGCACTACGCTGATTCGATTGAGAATGTTAAAAAACTCAATAATCAACTAGCTGAAATTCAAAAAGAGAAAAATAAACTCTATAAAGATAGTATCGCTAAAGCTGTTCTTAATGATAGCAACGCTCTTAAAGGAATGTATGGCGGTTTTGCCTCTCAAGCTCTTGGTCAAGAAACCAATACTTTTCTAGAAAATAAAGATGTTAAATTGACTATCTCCAATAAAGGTGCATCTATTCGTCAAGTTCAACTCAAAAAATTTAAAACCGATAGCAGACAACCTGTACTATTATTAGATGAAAAACATTTAGATAATTTTATTCGATTTAAAGGTGGTAATACTGAAGTTAAGTCGGATGAATTCTTTTGGACTCTTACACAAAAAACGTCTAATAGCTTGACTTTCCGACTTAATGATGGAAATTCTTATATCGAATACATTTATACTATAGCAGATAGTGGATACAATGTTGCACAAACAATTCGTACCACTGGAATGGCATCTAAATTAGATCCAAAAGGTATCAACTTGTATTTTAATAATGATTTACGTCTTCAAGAACGTGATATTCAAGAAGAAAAACGCAAATCGACGCTCTATTTTAAATATTTTGACGAAACTGCCGATTATATAAGCGAAACAAGTAATGAAAAGCAAACACTCGAGAATCCTACTGAATGGGTGAGTTTTAAACAACAGTTTTTTAATACGACTATTCAAGCAAAAGAGAAGTTTCAAAAGGGAAGTGTGCTAGAAACCGCTGACCCTATTTCTAATAAAAATATAAAACGTCTTAATGCCGAGCTTAAATTGCCCTTTAAAACTGGCGCCGATCAAGCTATTGAGTTGAACTATTTCTTCGGTCCAAATCAATATACTTTACTTAAAGAGCAAAATATTGGTTTAGATAAGATCATTCCTTTAGGTTGGGGAATTTTTGGTTGGATTAATCGCTTTATGATTATTCCGATTTTTAATTTTTTAAACTCATTCTTAGGAAATTATGGTGTCATTATATTGTTATTGACCTTAATTATTAAGACTCTTTTATTACCGCTTGTCTTTAAATCATATAAATCTACAGCTAAGATGCGACTTCTTAAGCCAGAGATGGATGAAATTAAAGAGAGAAATAAGGATAACATGCAGCAACAACAGGTCGAAAACATGGCCTTGTACAAAAAAGCTGGAGTAAATCCTTTAGGTGGTTGCTTGCCAATGCTACTTCAAATGCCTATTCTAGTAGCAGTTTTCCAATTTGTGCCTTCTGCTTTCGAATTTAGACAAGAGTCTTTCCTTTGGGCCGATGACCTTTCAATTTATGATTCTATTTGGACCTTCGGGAAATTGCCAATTATCGATACCATTTATGGCGATCACGTGAGTTTGTTTACACTTCTAATGACTATTTCGACACTCATTTATACTAAAATGAACAACGATTTAACGGCAGGTGTCAACGAACAAATGAAATATATCAGTTATTTGATGCCTATTATGTTCCTTGGTTTCTTTAACCGCTATGCTGCTGCTTTAACTTACTATTATTTCTTATCGAATGTTGTTACCTTTACTCAACAATGGGCTATTAGAAAATTTGTTGATGAAGATAAACTTAAAGCTCAAATCCATGAAGCAAAATCTAAAAATACGGGTACAGCCAATAAGTCTGCTTTCCAAAAACGTTTAGAGGATATGGCTAAAAATGGTAATAACTTTAACCAGAATAAGAAAAAGTAATTCTAAATGCAGACTTTTTTCTGCGCTATATTAAACGATACTTCAGCTCAACTAAAGGAAGAAGAAACTCGACATCTTAAAGTGTTACGAGTTAAAGAGTACGATGTCATTAGATGTGTTGATGGACTTGGAGGTGTATTCGATTGTAAGGTTTTAAAAATTGGGAAAGACTATACCGACTTAGAGGTATTGACATTTGAACGTTTCGAAAGAAGTAAAAATTTCTATCTTCATCTCTATCTTGCTCCAACAAAAAATGCCGAACGTATCGAATGGTTTTTAGAAAAAGCTGTAGAAACAGGCATAGATGCCATCACTTTTATTGACACAGAACACGCAGAAAAACATCGGGTGAATTTTCAAAGACTCGAACGCATAGCAATTTCGGCTCTTAAACAAAGTGGTCAACTTTTTTTGCCACTCTTAAATCCAATTACGCCATTGAATCAAGTATCGCCTAAAGGGACAATATTATTTGCACATTGCGAAATAGGACAGAAACAAGGATTAGTAGATTATTTTAATTCCAATAAACTCCAGGGTGATATTCATGTTTTTATTGGACCAGAAGGTGATTTTTCTAAAATCGAAATTCAAAAAATGTACGCATCAGGCTATGCTGCAATTAGTTTAGGAAATTCTAGATTAAGAACAGAAACGGCTGCATTATATACTGTTATGGTTATCAATGCCTTATCTCCAATTTTGCCTTCAAGCTAAATTTTTGTACCTTTGCACATCTTTTATCTCTTACCAAAGAGAATTTTGGATGTACTTTTATACTTAATTGAGTCGAAAGTTAATTATCCTGAAAAGAGTAATATTATTTTATGAGAATTCAAGATAAAGTAGTCAGTTTAATATTGGCAAAGTTCGACACGGGTGCCGGTAAAAAAGGTGCCGCCGATGGTCCCGAAAATTTGCTCAAAGCTTTATCAAAATCTAATATAATTTTTGATGATGTGCAGCGTTTAGAAAATGAATCTAGTCATAGTCATTCAGCACATCCATTCTGCAAAAACATTGATATTTTAGCTAGTAATTCACAACACTTATGTCAAATGGTTTACGATACAGTAAATCAAAATAAATTGCCTATAATTTTCAGTGGCGATCACAGTAATGCCATAGGTGGTTTAAGCGGATTAAAATGTGCTTATCCAGAGAAACGTATAGGTGTAATATGGATTGATGCGCATGCCGATTTACATTCGCCTTATACAACCCCATCAGGAAACATGCACGGCATGCCATTAGCGGTATTATTAGCATTGGATAATTTATCTCATGCAAAAAATCCTATTTCAGAAACAGAAAAATCAGCATGGGATGCTTTAAAATCAATTGGACCAAATGCTGTAATGCCAAAGATTTCAGCTCAAGATTTGGTATTTATAGGTTTACGAGATGCCGAGAAAGAGGAGTGGGGACTAATAGATGAATTGAACATAAAGTTTTTTGAGCCAGAGGACATTAAAGAACATGGCATTTACTATGTTATTAATCATAGTTTAGAACATCTAAATCATTGCGATTTATTGTATATATCATTTGATGTAGACTCAATGGACCCCAATTTAGCCGATGGCACTGGAACACCAGTTGATAATGGATTGACAAGAATTGAGGCAGAATCGGTTGTAAAAACACTTTTAAATCATCCAAAAACTGCCGCATTCGAGATAACAGAAATTAATCCGAGTCTCGATACAAAGGCACAAAAAATGGCTGATTTGACAGCCGAAATTGTGAGTATGGCTTTAAAAAAATAGATAATAGAGCTTCAAAGCATCAAATTCGATTAAGGAAGTATCAATTTTCTTACTTGTGTCTATTTAATTACGGTTTTTCATTCTAATTATACGATTGAATTTTAAGTTGAAGAAAAACTGTGGAAATATTTAGATTTTCATATCCATTTTGCCGATAATTTTGCGTATCTTTACACTTTATAAGAAAGCATTATTGAATTATGAGCGGAAGCATTGAAAAGAGTAATTACGGGGCGGATAATATTCAGGTCCTGGAAGGTTTAGAAGCAGTTAGGAAAAGGCCAGCGATGTATATTGGTGACGTTGGACCTAAAGGTTTGCACCACTTAGTCTATGAAGTAGTAGATAATAGTATCGACGAAGCTTTGGCTGGTTATGCTAAAAACATCGAAGTTTTTATTAATCCAGATAACAGTATCACTGTCACCGACGATGGTCGTGGTATTCCTACAGGGATGCACCAAAAAGAGCAAAGGTCGGCCTTAGAAGTGGTTATGACAGTTTTGCACGCTGGTGGTAAATTCGATAAAGATTCATATAAAGTATCAGGTGGTTTGCACGGTGTGGGTGTTAGTTGCGTAAATGCATTGTCTACTCAATTAATTGCTACAGTTTATGGCGATGGTAAAATTCATCAACAAGAATATTCATGTGGTAAACCTTTATACGATGTAAAAGTTGTTGGTGAAACTGACAAACGTGGAACAACCATTCAATTTAAGCCCGATGGTAGCATTTTCTATAATACCGAATATAATTTCGATACTTTAGCGAATAGACTTAGAGAGTTGTCTTATTTAAATAAAGGCATTAATTTGCTTTTAACAGATTTAAGAGTAGAAGGTGATGCTGAACCTAGAAAAGAAAAATTTTATAGCTCAGAAGGTCTAAAAGAGTTTATTAAATACTTAGATAGTACCCGTGAGTCAATTTTATCTGAACCTATCTATGCCGAGGGTGAAAAACAAGGTATACCAATTGAGATTGCCTTCCAATATAACGGAGGATATAGCGAAAACTTACATTCGTATGTCAATAATATCAATACAATAGAAGGTGGTACGCACGTTGCTGGATTTAGAAGAGGATTAACGCGAACACTTAAAGCGTATGCCGATAAAGAAGGATTATTAAAGAATTTGAAATTTGATATTAGTGGCGATGACTTTAGAGAAGGTTTAACTGGTGTTATTTCTGTTAAAGTGCAAGAACCTCAATTCGAAGGTCAAACAAAAACCAAGCTTGGAAATAATGAAGTAATGGGTGCTGTTGATATTTGCGTTGGCGAAATCTTAGGTAATTTCTTAGAAGAGCATCCTAAAGAAGCTAAAATGATTGTTAATAAAGTCATTTTGGCAGCAACAGCTCGACATGCTGCTAGAAAAGCCCGTGAAATGGTGCAACGTAAAGGCGCAATGAGTGGAATGGGATTGCCAGGTAAATTGAGTGACTGCTCTAGTACAGACCCTGAAAAATGTGAAATTTACTTAGTTGAGGGAGATTCGGCTGGTGGTACTGCAAAACAAGGTAGAGATAGGATTTTTCAAGCTATTATGCCATTAAGAGGTAAAATTCTTAACGTAGAAAAAGCCATGGAACATAAAATATATGAAAACGAAGAGATTCGTAATATGTTTACGGCTTTAGGTGTTAGAATCGGTACAGAGGGTGACGATAAAGAATTGAATATTGAAAAGTTACGTTACCATAAAATCATTATCATGACCGATGCCGACGTGGATGGTTCGCATATTCGTACCCTTATTCTCACTTTATTTTATCGTTATATGAAAAAGTTAGTTGAGAATGGTTATGTGTATATTGCTACTCCACCACTTTATCAGGTTAAGAAAGGCAATGCTAGTAAATATTGTTGGACAGAAGATCAACGTGCTCAAGCTATAATAGAAATTGCAAAAGGAAGCAATCCTGATACAGTCAATGTTCAACGTTACAAAGGTTTAGGAGAAATGAACTTCGAACAATTATGGGAAACTACCATGGATCCAGCTCGTAGAACATTGAAACAAGTTACCTTAGATAGTGCTGCAGAAGCCGATCACGTATTCAGTATGCTTATGGGCGATGAAGTACCACCGCGCAGAGAATTTATTGAGAAAAATGCTAAGTACGCTAAAATTGATATATAACTAATAAACAAATAACCTTAAAGAGAGTCCGGGCAGAAATGTTCGGACTTTTTTTATGTTAAGGCAAGTAAGAAGTGTATAGGAGAGTTGAAAAAATGGTTTGAATTTTCCAAATAGAATTTCCTATTGTTTGTAAGAATCATCTCAACAAAATAGAAATTCAGATTGGTTAGAAAAAAAGGATGAAGATTCCAGTTCGAAGTTCTAAGAGTATTGCTTATACGCACCTACTTTCAATTAAATATTAAGTTATATATTAGAAAAGTGACGATTCAAACATTTTCCACTAAACCTATTTTGCTGTTATTTGTTTGAAATCTAATATTTGACACTAAAATAATATTAGTGTCAAATGTTAGTTTTTAAATTATATTTGCAATCTTAAACAAAAGACATATTGGCAAAAGATTATATCATAGAACGGCTTATAAAGGAATTCAAAGGAAGAGAATCGTTTTCCAGAGAAGAACTTTTTGACTTCTACCGACAATTTGAACCCGATTTGAAAGAAACAACGTTTAGATGGAGAATATACCATTTGAAGGGTAACAAAATAATTACTGCAATTAAAAGAGGGCTTTTTACATTTTCGTTCAAACCTATTTTCAAGCCTGAAATTGGTGAAGTTGAAAAAAAGATATCCATTAAAATTGAAAAGCAATTTAACCAACTAAAGTATTGCATTTGGTCAACCAAAATTACTCATGAATTTATGCTCCATATACCAGGTAAGGTTATCACTATTTTGCAAGTTGAGAAAGATGCTATTGAGCCAGTTTATAGTTTTTTAAAAGAAGAAAACATTCTCAATATCTTTATCAAACCTGAGGATAAAGAAATTGAACGATATATTTACGAAGTTGAAAATGCAATTGTTTTAATATCATTAGTTTCAAAATCACCTATACAAAAAATAAATAAGGTCGCAACAACAACACTTGAAAAATTAATGGTGGATTTGTATTGCGATAAAAAATTATTTGCGGCATTTCAAGGAAGTGAACTTGTTCATATACTCAACAATGCTTATAATAGATACTCTATTGACTTTACTAAGCTTTTTAACTACTCAAAAAGAAGAAGAAAAGAAACAGAGTTGATGGCGTTTTTCATAGACAAAACGGATATCCCCAATACAATTTTCAATGATTGATATTAAATCACTAACTGCTGAATGGATTGTTGAGAAAAGACAAAAGTATAGTAAAGATCCTAGCTTGATGGAGAGCATGATTCATGCTCTATATTTATTAGAACAATTGCAGTTAACCGGATTAGATTTCATTTTCAAAGGTGGAACAAGTTTGGTTCTTCTGATGGAAAAGCCAAGAAGATTTTCAGTTGATATTGATATTATCATCAATCCGAAAATTCAGCGCGAGGAATTGGAAATGTTTCTATCTAAAGTTGTAGCATCAAGTGTATTTATTGGCATGGAATTGGATGAAAAGAGAAGCTATAGAGGTGATATCCCCAAGGCTCACTATAAGTTCATTTATACTTCAAACTTCACTAATAAAAATGAAGAAGGCAAGGTGATTTCCAATCCCGAAAGAGAAATATTACTGGATGTATTATTTGCGCAGAACCATTACCCATTAATTATTGAAAGGGCTATAGAAACAGAATGGTTAATACAAACTGATAATCCGGTACTTGTAAAAACACCCGACATCAATTCAATTACAGGTGATAAGCTCACAGCATTTGCACCCAATACGATCGGTGTTCCATACAACATTGAGAAAGAAAAGGAAATATTAAAACAACTTTTTGATGTTGGAAGCTTGTTTCATTTACTGACAGATATTGAAGTTTTCAAAAGGTCATTCTTTGAGTCAGCAAAAGGCGAAATTGCATTCAGACCAGAAAAGAAAATCGAATCGGTTGAACAGGTATTAATTGACACAATTGAAACCGGATTGTTAATTGCTAGAAAAGACATATTAAAAACAGATGATGAGAAAGCAAAATACAGTGAGATAAACACAGGCATAAATCAATTCAGACACTTTGTTTTTGAAGGTAAGTTTGATATTCTAGAAGCGCAAGTTGCAAGTGCTAAGGCTGCTTATTTGGCGTCAATAATTCTAACAGACTACAAGAACAATTTAAAGGTGTTCAGCAAAGAAATTCCATTGACTGAATATTTGATAACAAACCCTGAATATAACTACTTAAACAAGCGGTTAAAGTATGTAGAGAGAGGAGAAGCACTTTATTATTGGTTTCAAACTATCAATTTATTGTTTCCAAGCAAATAGTAGCCAAACATTGGGCTAGTGCATTCCGAAAGCTTCACAAGGCAATTGACACCATCTGTTTACCACGGTTTTACAAAATCAGTTTTTAGTGCTGAGGTTGACAGTTTTTTCATATAATTAATATACGGTTTTCAAATGAACAGTATTTCTAAAAATCCGGCAATTTGTCATGCATCAGAAGATTATGAATTTTTATAAGAAACAAAGTATTGGTTAAGGATTTTTTAGAATGTAAAAAAAGACAAGTGATAAGAAAAAGTACATAAAATTAAATTTTAAACCATTCCTAAAAATATTTTTAAACGATTAAAACGTGTAGAAATATTTATATACGGACTAAAGATTGGTTTCAATATAAAGTAATAGTTTATTAAACATATCTAAATTTATAATTCTCCGTGATTTAAAATTTAACGGATTTGCGGGTTGATGTCCACGAATGGTGTGGAATTTGGTTTGGTCGGCCACGAGCAGGTTGGATTTGAGCGGCAAGACCAAGCCTAATTCTTCATTCGTGGTGGCTTTTTTGCATACTTTTTGGCCAAACAAAAAGTATGAAGAAACGAACGAAGACTAGGCGAGGGAAGGGTTCGTAACTGGATTAATTAGGTAGTACTTAGAGAGCAGATTGTAAAATAGTGAAACTAGAAAAATAAAAAGGCATATCCCAGATACACCAGAAAACAGAATTAGATTTAAATTAGAAACACCTTTACAGCAAGAAATAAATGCAAAGAAATTCGAGCAAATAGAACGATTTGAAACATGGTTACTTGCAAAGCGATATAGTAGTTCTAGCATTTTATCTTATAAAGAAGCTATTAATATATTTTTAATGTTTTTTAAAGAAAAGAAAACAGAAGACATCAGTAATAATGATGTCATAACGTTCCATACGAATTATATAATAAAGAAGCGATTATCATCTTCTTTTCAAAATCAGATTATTAACGCAATAAAATTATTTTTCAAAACGATAGAAAATAGGGAATTAGAGATATCGATAATAGTTCGACCACGGAGAGAGAAAACCTTACCCAATGTATTAAGTAAAGAAGAAATAAAATTAATCATAGAATCAATCATTAATATAAAGCATAGAGCAATGATTAGTTTACTATATGCATGTGGATTGAGGCGTAGTGAGTTAATTAATTTAGAATTTAACCATATAGACACTCATAGAAAGGTGCTATTAATAAAGCAATCTAAAGGGAAAAAGGACCGCATTGTACCTATTAGTGAGAAGGTAATTAACATGTTGCGAGAGTATTACAAACTATATAAACCAAAGACATATTTATTT
>JADLHV010000246.1 GCA_020848595.1 Bacteroidia bacterium | reverse complement strand
GAGGACAATTAGATTTTATGCGAGGGGCCGCATTATCAGAAGGGGGTAAACCAGTGATAGCCCTTCAATCGCGCACTAAAGAAGGCGTTTCTAAGATAGTACCCATTTTAAAGGAAGGTGCAGGAGTAGTAACCACTAGAGCGCATATGCATTATGTAGTAACAGAGCATGGCATAGCCGATTTATTTGGAAAAAATCTTTCTGAAAGAGCTTATGAAATGATGCGTATAGCCCATCCAGATGACAGAGAAAATCTTGACATAGCCATATTTGAAAGATTTGGAAAACGTTTACATGCAGTAGGATCGATGAAGTGAATTAGATGATACTCTAACTTTCAATTTTAAGAGTAATCAGCATACGATTCATCCCACACTTCCATAAAATCTTTATACTAAAAGACACCTAAATAAGCGTAGAAGCAGCCTTCAAATTAATTCTCGAAATCGAGATTTACTGGCTCTGCTGGCGACGAAGCCTTATCTTTTCCTAAGCCTGTTGTCGGAACAGTTGTAGCCACTTCTTCAAACTTAATATCATCAAACCAAAGCTGACCTGTTCCTACCAATAAAGAACCATACGCTAATTTAGAAGCATTGCTTGGCACATCTAAAACAATTTCATATTGTGTCCATTCGGTTGTACCTGTAATAGATCTGTCTCTTTTTCCATCTTTTAAATTATCAAATCCTAATGGTTCATTAGAGTTCATATCATCGATTCTTAACCAAATACCTGCCCATCCTGTAACATCTTTTGTCTTTACCCAACCTGTCATTTTAACTCTTTTTCCTAAATACTTCCCTGGTAAACAATTTTGCATTAAAGTTCCAAATCCTTTTATTTTTTTCTTGTTAGATTTAATAGTTGCGGCATTTTTACCATCTTTACCACTTCCCTTTTCAATGCCCATTTCGTAACTACTAGGTGCGCTACCTGCTATGAACCAACCTGTTGGTAGTTCAAATGATAGAAGTGTAAATGCTATTGCAATAAATAACATTCCAGTTAGACGATTTTTTAAAGTTGTCATTGCTTAAATATTTTAATTAGTAATTTGTTTGTTGGCGCTCAGTTTATTTGGAAATATTTGATAGTGCAAAATTTCATCCCTGCGTTTGCACTAATCAATCTATTTTTACTTTTCGAACGTTTAACAAATTTACTGTTTTGTGGGACAAATGCAATTTTTTTTATAGTTGATATTTTTTTACAGAAACAAGGAATTCTCTAAACCAATTCAAAATATCAACTATACAAAACACCTTCATTTAATCCAAATTAACTACAGCTATTCGTTTCATTTCATCTACTTCTATACTTATAAAATCATATTCCTCTACAACTTTACCTTTAATCCAATAACAACCTGGACCATTAAATGGATATTTAGCAGCGGATATTGGAAAATGTACTGTGTCTACCCATAAGCCTTCTTGATCTATAAATGTACCAAAATACATCCGTTCGCCCTTACTTGTTCGCACATATTTTATCGAAATCATATAAGCTAAAACTTGCACAACTTGATTCACGAAAGACTTAAAATCTTTAGCCAATATAGTAGGCGAAGGCGTTTCTTTTAACATATCGAAGGGAGAACACATGGTAAATCCCAATAGTTCAATATCGTCATAAGCATCATCGACAACTGAATTGACCAATTGTGGTAATTTAAATGGCTTATTGGAGCGCTTAAATAACTCGGGACCCGGCTCCTTTCGAGTGGCTTTTCCCATTACCATGTGCACTTCCCAGAGCAAAGCTTTTTTATCCTTTCCAGTGAAATTAAATGCGCCAACACGAATCAGCAACCTCATTTGATCTAGACTTATTTTCAAACGGTCAATAAAATCTAACAAACCTATATACAGACCATTTTTTTCTCTTTCTACCAATACATCCAATATGGTATTTTCTTCTAACTCTGCAACCATTGCCAATCCTAACCAGATTACTTTTCCTTTTATAACACAAAGTGCCGAACTATTATTAACACAAGGAGATTGAATTACAGCTCCATGCATTCTAGCTTCATGGATATACAATTCCTTTCTATAAAATCCACCGCCATTATTTAAGGTAGCTACTAAATATTCGAGTGGAAAATGCGCCTTTAAAAACAATGCCTGATAGCTCTCGACAGCATAGCTTGCAGAGTGACCTTTTGAAAAGGCATAATTAGCAAAACTTTCAATTTGCAACCAGATACCATTAATTACTTTATCAGAATAGCCTTTCTTTCTACAATTATTAAAAAAATTCTCTTGTACTTTAGCAAACTCATTGCGCTGTTTAAATTTCCACGACATTCCTCTACGCAAATAATCTGCTTCAGCCAAGGTTAAGCCCGCAAAATAATGAGCTACCTTTATAACATCTTCTTGATAAACCATTACACCATACGTTTCTTCTAATAAATCGTATAAATCTGGCAGGGCAGCTCGAGCTTTATCCCTTAATTCAGGCTGTCTGTATCGCACTATATATTCGCGCATCATACCACTTTTAGCTACTCCAGGTCGTATAATAGAACTTGCGGCAACCAATCTTAAATAATCATCCGCTCTTAATTTTGACAATAACATACGCATAGCTGGCGATTCGACATAAAAGCAACCAATGGTTTTACCTTTCTTCAACAATTCTTTGATAGAAACATCTTGTTTAAATTCAGCAACATTATGAATATCAATATCGACGCCTTGATTTGCCTTAACAATACCAATCGTATCTTTAATTTTCCCTAATCCACGTTGACTTAAAATATCGAATTTAAACAGACCAATGTCTTCGGCTTCGAGCATACTAAATTGAGTTGTAGGAAACCCTTTAGGCGGCATATTTGTTGCTGTATAGGCATATATGGGCGCTTCAGAAATAATTATACCACTTGAATGAATACTTAAGTGACTAGGAAAACCTTGAATCAACCGAGCATATTTCACTACTAAACTTCCCATTTCATCTTTCATCGCCAATGCATCGCCCTTTTGTAATCGGTCAATATCATTCGGAGGAATTCCAAACACTTTACCTAATTCTCTTATTACAGCATCGTGTTGAAATGTATTATAAGCACCTAAGAGGGCAGTTCGTTCATGACCAAATCGTTTGAAGATATATTGAGTGATATCATCTCTATCTAACCACGAAAAATCCATATCAAAATCAGGTGCATTATTTCTATATAAATTAATAAAACGCTCGAAGTACAAATCGAGTTCAATTGGATCTACATCTGTGATACGCAATAGATACGCAAGTATACTGTTAGCACCACTTCCTCTTCCAACATAATAATAGTCCTTACTTCTAGCATAATTCACAATATCCCAATTAATCAAAAAATAAGATGCAAAATTTAATTGTTGAATCACCTCTAGTTCCTTTTCGATACGGTTAAATACTTCT
>JADLHV010000245.1 GCA_020848595.1 Bacteroidia bacterium | reverse complement strand
TAAAGCTGTCGAATTTGTCCCTGGTCAACCTGATTATGCTCACCATGTTAATGGTCATTATCTCCGTTTTAATGATTTTACTAATCCTTTTAATGGTGATAGAATTGTTAATACCGAATCGCCGATTTATGATGCTGAATTCAATAATTTATCGCTCTTAAATGACGATGGTTCTCAACCTGAAAGAATTCACTCTGTTTTTAATTTTTTACCTGGTGCTTTTGGTGTGAAATATCCTGATGGTATCGGTGGTTTTATGATGAGTCCTAATGGCGCTTTTGTAGCGAATGATATCCATTATGGACCTTCTCTTAAAAAAGTTATTGATAGCTCTAAATTGTATATCTATTTTTCTAAAACTCCTCCTAAGCGTCCTTGCTTTGAAGTTATGCTTGGTACTAATGGTGTTGCTCCTATTGTGCCGCCTTTGTTCGTTCCCGCTGGTAAAATTACTCGTCATGTTTCTTCTATGACTATTTATAATGATATTTCTATTCTTACAGTAAATCCGCATATGCATCTCATCGGTAAAAGTTTTATCGCCTATGCTGTTAAACCTAATGGGGATACAATTCGCCTTATTAGTATCCCTAAATGGCAGTTTAGATGGCAATATTTTTATACTTTTACCCATCCAGTTAAAGTGCCTAAGGGTAGTACAATTTATGTTGAAGCTGAATTTGATAATACTAAAAATAATCCCGATAACCCTTTTGACCCTCCTCGTAATATTGGTGAACGTCTCGATAAAGGCGGCGCAAGTATGAGAACAACTGATGAAATGCTCCAATTTATTATAACTTATCTGCCTTATCAAAAGGGCGACGAAAATATTGACCTCTCGAAACCATGAAAAATATTAAACCTCTTTTTGTCTTTTTTATTATTCTGTCTTTCCTAACGCTATTTCTAGTTTATGGAATGCCCTATATTAAAAAGAAATCTCCTATTGTAAATCCAGAAGATACTAAGTCGGGTATTGATAAGGTGCGCTCTAATTATGGTTATCAAATTGATAGTGCAGCTACTATCTATCAAATTAATCCTGCCTATCTAAAAGCTCTCTGTATGCTCGAATGTGGTGGTCGTAAAGTCTTTAGTCAAAGATTCGAACCGCATGTCTATCGGAAACTTAAATCGGTGAAATTTAATATCCTCGAAAAATACGAACATGTTACGCCTGATATGCTCGTAGATGCTAATGATGAAGCGCTTAAAAATTTAGCAAGTAGTTGGGGGCCTTTTCAATTAATGGGGTATAAATGTCTTCAACTTGGAATTAAAGTTAAAGATATTAGAGGCGATAATGCTGTGCTTTACGGTGTTAAATGGATTGACCTAACTTATGGAGATTATCTGCGAAAGGGTAGGTATGAAGATGCTTTTCATATCCATAATACTGGTATGCCTTTGCCTTCTAATAAACAACCTAAAACTTATGATCCTAAATATATTTCGCATGGATTAAATTATATGGATAAGTTCAAATTGAATTAGTTTTTTGTCTTCTCCATTTTTACAATTCTTCTGTTAGTCAATTTTTTACTCTATTTTGACTAATCATTTATGTGTCTTAATTTTTATTTATTTCTCTTTGCATCGAATTGACGCATGCATAATTTTAAACGAATTTTTAAAATTGCTATTAAAAGAAACTTCCCTTTCTCTTCTAATGATATTATCTCTAAATTGGATGAAGAATTCTCGCGCATCATAAGAAATGTTGATTTTGCTCGCACTTCAACTAACCCTCTAGATAAAAGGTTGGAAATTGCCGCCTATTTCTTGTCTATGTTTATTGCTCTCGAACAACAAGGTTTGTCTTTTGATAAAATTAGAAATATTGCCCTCGAAATCGCTCATGATTTTGCCCAACCTAAATCTTTTTGGCATGCTTGGTGGAAAAAATGGCGCTTCTACCTCTTAGCGCAACCTTATATGCATTGGTTTCTCGATAATGTTGACTCTAAAGTGGCTAAAAAAAATCATAAAGATGGTTTCTTAGGACACTTAATTCATAGAAAAAAAAATAATAACGAATTCGTTTTTGGTTTCGATATTATTGATTGCGGTATTTGTAAACTCTATAGCAAATTTAATTACGATAAATTTTCTAGTATTTTGTGTGAAGTCGATTTTATAACGTCTGAATTGGTCGGTTTTAAACTATCTCGTAATGGAACTATCGCAAATGGAGCGCATAAATGCGATTTTAGATTCGAAAAATTGATTTCTAATTAATTGAATATTCACATACTTTAAACTACTTTTGTGTGTAATGGATGTTGTTGTAATCATAACGCTGTGTGTGCTCCTCTTAATCGCGTATATTTTTGATATTAGCTCGAAATTTACTAAGATTCCTTCTGTGATTTTACTCATTGCTTTAGGTGTTTTTCTCAAATTTATTACACTTAAAATTGGCGTTAAATCGCCTGAAATATTACCCAAAATATTACCAATTCTTGGCAGTATTGGTCTAATCCTAATTGTTTTAGAAGGTGCTCTCGAACTCGAAATTAGTAAAGGGAAAAATGGTTTAATTCTCAATAGTTTCTTAAGTGCTTTACTCCCAATGATTGCTCTTGGTATCGGGCTAGCTTGGTTGTTTTACATATTAACAGATGAACCTTTTATTAAATTTATTATTAATGCTTTACCTCTATCTGTGATTAGTAGCGCTATCGCTATCCCTAGTGTTAGAAATATGGCACCCGAACATCGCGAATTTGTCGTTTTCGAAAGTAGCTTCTCTGATATACTCGGTGTTATGTTCTTCAATTTCTTTGTGCTTAATCGTATTATCGATGGCTCTGCTCTACTCAATTTCTCTTGGGATGTAATTCTTATGATTTTAATGGCTTTTGTCGCTACTGTCATTCTTAGTCTACTGCTAAATAATATTAAACACCATGTGCGTTTCGTCCCTATTATTTTATTAGTAATCTTAACCTACGAAATAACAAAAGTTGTTCACTTGCCTGGTTTGATTTTTGTTCTCATTTTTGGTCTGTTCCTAGGTAATATCGAACAGTTTTCTCATATTAAATGGATGCAAAAACTTAATCCAATTAAACTTAAAAAGGAAGTCGATAAATTTGAGGAACTTATTGTGGAATTCGCTTTCTTAATTAGAACGTCCTTCTTTATGCTGTTCGGTTTCTTACTTAAACCC
>JADLHV010000244.1 GCA_020848595.1 Bacteroidia bacterium | reverse complement strand
TGGGCGTACAAATGGGAAATCTGCAGTCCAAGCCTTTTCGCCGAAAGCTTTGAAACCAAAACGACAATGGCAGGTCTTCTGACTTACTCCTTATCTTAGGGACCTTCCCATCCACCTGCGGCGGACAGTGGTATTAGAACCTTCAGACTGCGGTTTTAACGCGGAGATTACAGCATCGGGAAATGTTTTGGACTTACACCAAATTCCCTTTTAATTCAATTTCCTTAGAGGATTTTGAAACCGTTATCGGGTGCAAATATAGGGGTAAAAACAATTTATCAAAATAATTGTTTAACAAAGTTTTGACAAAAGAGTTTTGTTAAGCACTAATTAAAAGAGATTTAAAAAACTTTTAGATTTATCTACAGACAAGCGTTAACAAATTAGAGATTAAATACGTTTAATAGAATAATACATTATCTATTTTTGCGAGTCATGCGTTATTTGCCCCTTTTAGCATTTTTACTATTTTCACAGCTGCTCGATGCCCAAACAATTGTTAAAGGCGTGGTAACAGATCAAAAGACAGGAGAACCTGTTACTGGTGCGAGTGTATATTTTCTGAATACATCCGACAAGACCACTTCAAATTTTAATGGAGGCTTTACAATTAAGACTTTGAGCAGCAGTGATACGCTTGTAATATTTTATGTCGGATATGCTCAACAAAAAATCTATATAAAACCAGGATCAAACGTTCAATTAGCTATACAATTAGTGATAAAAGAAAGAGAATTTGAGGGTGTAAAAACAACTGTTAAAGTAAATAAAGCTTTAAGGATAGTAGCGAATGCACAAAAGAATAAGCACATTTATAATTTCGAGCAATTAAATTCATTTGAATGTGAAAGTTTTACAAAAATTCTAATAGCCGTTAACAATGTATCAGAAGAATTAAAGAACAAACGATTACTAAAAAGTGTTGAAGGCATATTTGATACCATTTCGACCTTAAGTGAAGATAAAAACAAGCAAGTATTACCGATATTTTTATCCGAGAATTTAAGTAATTTTTATTACAACAAAAATCCAAGACAAAACAAAGAAGTCATTATAGCATCGAGAGTAAAAGGCGTAGGGGTTGATGATGGTACATTTTTATCTCAATTATTGGGAAGTACCTTTCAACAGTATAATTTCAATGATAATATATTACCGATATTAGAGAAAAACTTTATTTCACCCATTTCAAAATCTTCGTTTACATATTACAACTATAAATTGGTAGGATCAGATTATGTTAATGATAAAAAAATCTATCAAATAGAAGTCTCGCCAAAAAATCCATTAGATTTAGTATTTACTGGATATATCTGGATAGAAGATTCGACTTATGCATTAACCAGATTATCCTTAAGTATCACGAACAAAGCCAATTTAAACTTTGTAGAAAAATTAAAAATCACACAAGAATTAGAGCGAACAGAAGCAGGGGCATATGTTCCGGTAAAATCGCGTATATTAATTGACATAGCAGAGATTTCTAAAAAATCGGCTGGAATGATAGCAGTATTTACCAACTCATACGAGAAGATGGTCGTTAATAAAGAGCGTTCGAGTAAATTTTACGATTATCCGATTACCTTAATGGAAGATGCGACACAGAAAAGCGAAGAATTTTGGGATTCGGTAAGACATGAAGAGTTAACGATAGATGAGAAGCGCGCATTAGCAAAAATAGACACCTTAACCAATATTAAAGTAATAAAGAACTATGTTGAATTCATCAATATAATATTCAATGGGTATAAGAATATTGGTAAATTTGATTTAGGACCGTATGCCTTATTATATGGGTACAATGTTTTAGAAGGACATAGAATACGAGTTGGAGCAAAGACAAATTTCACCTTCAGTAAAAAATTCATTTTCAGTGGATATGGGGCATATGGATTTACAGATCAAAGATGGAAATACAAGGCCCAAGCCGAGCATATAATTAACAGAAAACATTGGACTATAATGGGTGCATCATATAAAAACGATGTAGAACAAATAGGTGTAACCGATGATTATTATGGAGCAAGTAATTTATTCACGACCGTATCTGTTTTTTCGGCGAGTCAATTAAACAGAGCAAAAGAATCGAAGTTTTGGTTGAATAGTGAGTTTATGAAAGGATGGAATGCCAAAGTGGTATTTTTACATAAAGAATATCAATTTGAGCCTGTCAACAAATTCAATTTTGCTTATTTTGAAGACAGAAATGACAGCACAAGTAAGAGCAGTGATTTCACTAATGCTGCCATTACAGTAGGATTAAGATGGGCACCCAAAGAATATTACTTATTAAACGACAATGAGAGAGTAAGACAGTCAAAGCCAGGCGGATTAGCATTATCTATTAATTTCACTAGAGGCATGAAAGGCGTATTAGGCAGTAAATTCAATTATAATAGATTAACCGCGAGTATCGAAAAAGGATTAAGTTTTGGGTATTGGGGTAGAACCGATTTTACCTTATCGGCAACAAAAATATTTGAAACCCTACCCTATCCATTATTAGAAGTACACAGAGGAAATCAATCATTTATATATACCACATCGGCTTACAATCAAATGGATTTCTTTGAATTCATTACCGACCAGAGTTTATTTTTCAAGATGGAGCATCATTTTAATGGTGCCATATTTAACCGAATTCCATTGATGAAGAAATTAAAATGGAGAGAATTTGTAGAAGGCAGAGCCGTTATGGGAAGTTTAAGTAATGCCAATTTGGCTTTAATTCCTGTGACAGATATCAACGGCATACCAGTTACGACCTTAAAGAATAATATAAACCGGCAGCCCTATATAGAAGTTGCCTATGGCATAGAAAACATATTCAAGGTATTACAAATAGTTGCTGTACATAGAATTTCGCCCTTATATGGAACAGGATTTAGGCGATTCGGATTAAAAATGGGATTAAGCGTTTCATTTTAAGTTATAAATTCTAGATTCAAAAAAAATCAACCCATATATTCGCAGGCATGAAAGTTTTAATTGTTATACCATCGCGTTTTGGATCTACAAGATTTACAGGTAAACCATTAATCGATATAGCGGGTAAGAGTTTAGTAAGACGTACTTATGAGCAAGCTTTAAAAGTACAGTTAGATTGCGAAATAATTGTAGCAACAGACAATCAAGACATTTACGACCATGTAAAAGAATTTGGGAATGTTATGATGACATCAGAAGAGCATTTCAGTGGCACAGACAGATGTTTTGAAGTGCTTTCGCGAGTCAACGGACAATTTGATGTTATGATAAATTTGCAAGGCGACGAGCCCTTTATATTGCCTAGTCAGATAGAGAGTTTAGTTGAAGAATTTGGAAATATACATACCGACATTGCCTCATTGCAAAAGCCGATAACCCAAATAGAAGAGTTGCACAATCCGAACATTGTAAAAGTTGTAACGAATAAAGAAAGGATGGCCATGTTATTTTCGCGACAAGCCATACCCTATAACAGAGGAATAGAACAACAAGAATGGGTGACAAAATTCCCATACAAGCGACATATTGGTATTTATGCATTTAGGACATCTATTTGCGCACAATTAAGCACATTAGAAACAGGGAATTTAGAAAAAGCAGAGATGTTAGAGCAATTGAGGTGGCTCGAAAACGGGTATAACATTCGGATGGCCAATACAGATTTTGTAAGTCCAGCCATTGACAGTCCAGAAGACCTTATAACTGTTGACAATTTCTTGAAAATGAATCCTGATATGATTTAATAAAAAGCTACCTTTGTCAACCGGTTATCTGCTCCATCTGTTATTCATTAAAACACAAAAACATTGATTGAAAACGATCAATAACAGGCTTCATTTAACCAACACAGCAATTGACATGGAACAGAAGTGCAAATACGTTTTTGTAACCGGCGGAGTTACATCATCATTAGGAAAAGGAATTATTTCGGCATCACTAGCAAAATTATTACAAGCTAGGGGCTATCGCGTTACAATTCAAAAATTCGACCCATACATTAATGTCGATCCAGGGACATTGAATCCATACGAACATGGAGAATGTTATGTGACAGAAGATGGCGCCGAAACAGATTTGGACTTAGGCCATTACGAACGATTTTTAAATGTCCCTACCTCACAAGCCAATAACGTTACAACAGGTAGAATATATCAAACTGTAATAGAGAATGAGCGCAGAGGAGATTATTTAGGTAAAACCGTTCAAGTAGTACCGCATATTACCGATGAAATCAAGAGGAGAATGCAATTACTTGGAGAGTCTGGAGATTTTGACATCGTAATTACAGAAATTGGCGGAACCGTTGGTGATATTGAATCCTTACCTTTTATTGAAGCAGTTCGTCAACTTCAATGGGAACAAGGCAACGATAATACGATCGTTATTCATTTAACTTTAATTCCGTATTTATCAGCCGCTGGCGAGTTAAAAACCAAGCCAACTCAACACTCAGTTAGATTTTTACTTGAAAGTGGTATACAACCTGATATATTAGTTTGTAGAACAGAGCATCATTTAAGTGCCGAAATCAGAAGAAAAGTAGCCTTATTTTGCAATGTTAATGTCAATGCGGTCATAGAAAGTATCGATGTCGACACAATCTATGATGTACCATTGGTTATGATGAAAGAAAAATTGGATAAAGTAGTTTTAAGTAAATTAAAATTAGCTTCTAAACATGATCCAGATTTAGAACAATGGAAAGAATTTTTACATCATATTCGTCATCCGAAAAATGAAGTTCATATTGCGTTAGTCGGTAAATATGTTGAACTTCCAGACGCTTATAAATCCATAAACGAAGCCTTTATACATGCTGGCGCTGCGAATGAATGCAGTGTTAAAGTAAAATACATTCACAGTGAATTACTAACAGACGAAAATGTTCAAGACAAACTTAAAGATTTTCATGGTATTTTAGTAGCACCTGGATTTGGAGGTAGAGGTATAGATGGAAAGCTTGTAGCAATTAAATACGCAAGAGAAAATAATATTCCATTCTTTGGTATTTGTTTAGGGATGCAATGTAGTGTCATAGAATTTGCAAGAAATGTATTAGGTTATAGCGATGCCCATAGTTCAGAAATGAGTGATTTGACCAAACATCCAGTCATTGATATGATGGTAGGACAAAAGAACGTTACTCAAAAAGGAGGCACTATGCGATTAGGCTCTTACGATTGTAATTTATTAAAGGGCAGTCTTGCATCGAAAATATACGGTAAATCTAAAATCAGTGAAAGACATAGACACCGTTATGAATTCAACAATAAATATCAAGCGGCATTTGAGAAACACGGTATGATAGTTACAGGAACAAATCCAGATACCGGATTAGCCGAAATAGTAGAGATACCTTCTCATCCATTTTACATTGGGGTACAATTCCATCCAGAGTTAAAAAGTACGGTAGAGAATCCGCATCCTATATTTGTAAAGTTTATCAAAAAAGCTATGGATTTACAATAGATAAAAAGTACCAATAGAGTACTTATTACTGAGATATTAATATTAGATAGAGAGTAAAATTAAACTTTACTCTCTATTTTTTTGTTAAGAAATTTGAATTTCAGATTAGACAAGAGTAATAGCATCTTCCAGAATTAGAATTCGCTTTTGTTTATAGAGCAGACCAATAGCTTTTTTGAAATTTTTCTTACTCATTTCCAAAGATTCGTAGATAGATTCAGGTGTACTTTTATCACTAAAGTTTAATTTACCACCTTTAGCCGTTAGAAATTTTATGATATGTTCAGCATTAGGTTCAGTAGCCGCATAACCAATAGCTTGTAAAGAGATATCTAGTTTATTTTCTTCACGAATTTTCTTAATAAATCCGGGCAATTGGTCACCCGAGCGAATATCCTTATAAATT
>JADLHV010000243.1 GCA_020848595.1 Bacteroidia bacterium | reverse complement strand
ATTTATTCAAAAGAATAGTAGCAGCATCTTGAGAAGCTTTGATACTAACATTAAGATTACTTCCAGGTAAAACACGAGTTTCTAGAGCGAAATCGCCTTCTTCTAGAGCCGGAATAAATTCTCCACCCATTCGAGATAACAAGATAACAGCAAACAAAAGCAAAGCAATACTAATCCCGATTGCAATTGATTTAAATTTAAGAACAGAATCAAGCATTCTTTTAAAAACAGATTCGATAGCTTTCATCATTCTATCAGAAAAATTTTCTTTATGTTGCGTTGACCTACTTAAGAAAGTAGAACTCATCATAGGAATGTAAGTAAGCGACAATAAGAAAGCACCAATTAAAGCAAAAGAGACAGTTTGAGCCATAGGTTTAAACATTTTACCTTCTATTCCTTGCAAAGAGAATATCGGTAAGTAAACGATTAAAATTATCATTTGACCAAAGACCGCACTATTCATCATTTTAGAAGAAGACTTATGCACCTCATCATTCATTTGATTTTTATTCAAAGAAAGAACACCAGAATATAGCGTATTTTTTGAAAGAGAATGCATTACAGCCTCTACAATAATGACAGCGCCGTCGACAATTAAACCAAAATCCAAAGCACCTAAACTCATTAAATTTCCGCTCACTCCAAATAAGTTCATCATTATAACGGCAAACAGCATCGCAAGAGGAATAACAGAAGCTACGATTAATCCAGCGCGCATATTACCAAGAAAGAGAACTAAAATAAAAATAACAATTAAGGCCCCTTCTAAGAGATTTTTTTCTACAGTAGAAATAGCATTATTCACCATTTTTGTTCGATCCAAAAAAGGCTCCAACAGCACACCTTCTGGTAAAGTTTTCCGAATTTCATCGACTCGCTTTTTTACATTTTTAATAACATCGTTACTATTTTCACCTTTAAGCATCATAACAACCGCTCCAGCAACTTCACCTTTATTATTATACGTCATTGCACCATATCGAGCGGCCGAACCAATTTGAACATCTGCTACATCTCGCACCAAAATAGGGCTACCATTATCAAGCAATTTAACTTTAATAGAAGCAATTTCGTCAATAGAATTGACTAATCCTTCACTTCGAATATACAAGACAGCAGGACCTTTTTCGATATAAGCGCCACCTGCATTTGAATTATTAGCACTTACAGCATCAAACAATTCGTTAACGGTAACATTTAATTCTTTTAGTTTTTCAGATTTAATAGCAATTTCGTATTGTTTAAGATGTCCACCAAAACTACTAACATCAGCAACCCCTTTAACGCCAAGAAGTTGACGTCTAACAATCCAATCTTGAATTGTCCTTAGATCGGTACTAGAGAATTGATGTTCGTAACCTTCTTTAGGACGTAACACATATTGATAAATTTCTCCTAAACCTGTAGTAACAGGACCTAATTCGGGCACAGCGACACCAGCAGGTATTTCCGTTTGAACTTTTTGAAGACGTTCACTGACTTGTTGGCGCGCCCAATAAATGTCTATATCATCATCAAAAACAATCGTTACAAGCGACAATCCAAATCGAGAAAAACTACGGATTTCGTGGAGACCAGGAATATTACTATTGGCTTGTTCAATTGGAAAGGTTACCAAACGTTCAATATCGGTGGCACCCAAAGAAGGGGCAATAGAAATGACTTGTACTTGATTATTCGTAATATCTGGCACTGCATCGATTGGTAATTTTGTTACCTGAAAAGCTCCATATAAAATGAGCACAATGGTAAAAAGACCAATAATGAGTTTATTATTTATAGAGAAACCAATAATTTTATTTAGCATAAAAAGATACTTATTTATGAAGAATGAAATTGATTTAATTCAGGTTTTTGAACAGTACTTTTCAAATCTCTTGAATTTTTACTAGCTATATTAAAACCAATAAGAACCATTAAGGCACCTACAAACACTACCATCAATTTACTTTGAGCAAAAGTGCGATTAAACATAGTAGCAATAAGAGATACAATAGCGCCTATAAAAATAAAGTAGAAGGCAGTATGATAAGAGATATTAGAAATAGAAATAGCTGCACTTTCTCTTTCTAACAAAGGAAACATCAATAAAGTAGTCAGCATTAAAAGTATAGAAGCTGAGAGCGTGCAATTGGTATTATTTTTCAAGGCACTGCATACCAATAAAGCGATGCCCAATGTTGAACCAGCGATTACTAAATCGCCAGAAATCAACATAGAATGAAGTTGATTCATGTTATTTATAAAATTTAATATTATCCGAATTAAGTCTGTCGGACATCAGACATAAGCGTTTCCAGAAGTTCTGGAATTAAGCAGAGAGTTGAGGAGGTTGCCAAATAGAAGCGAGTTTATCCATTAGATAATCATTATGGTAAACAGCAAAAGTTGGATTATA
Organism: Bacteroidia bacterium; assembly: GCA_020848595.1. Lineage (GTDB taxonomy): Bacteria > Bacteroidota > Bacteroidia > NS11-12g > UBA955 > JABMMZ01. The sequence continues at coordinate 6,132 of JADLHV010000243.1, read as the reverse complement.
AAAAGAAGGCGTTAAACCTAATATAGTAGGTTCATGAATTTCGAGGAGAAGGATTTGAGAGAAATTTTGACAATCATGAGATTTAAAAGGTAAATCTTTATGATTATTTTGATGAGAATGCCCATTATTAGATTCATAATGCATAGCAATAAACTGCATAAAAGAGATTTTACCATCCTCATTAAGATGATCTAAGTAATGACTAACCAAAGCGGGAATTTTTACAAGTTGGTCAAACTCAGAACTTCTAAGCAAAAGCGTCAGCAATAATATTATGGATACTAACTTTTTCAGAAATACAAAAGTAGCGAATAGAAACAAAAAAAGCAAACCAGATGAGTGGTTTGCTTTTTTAATATGTTGAAATACAGAATTATATACCCACGTCGTGGTGAGCACTTTCTTGTATATAAGGATGATTTACAGGGATTAGGCCTTTTTTACTTAGAGCAGTTAATACCCAGAAGATGAATAGACCAACGAAAGCTAGAGTCATACCAATTTCGAGCATACCGATTCCACCTTGGTGATCGAGAGCACCAGGAACAAACATTAAGTAAAGATCGTTCCAGTGACCTGCAAGAATACAAATAGCAACGAAAGTTAACACTTTAGGATTACGTTTGTTATTTCTAGTCATTAATACCAAGAAAGGCACTAAGAAATTAAGGATCAAATTAACGAACCAATTAATTTTGAAAGGCATTTCCCAACGTTTGTAGTAGTAAATACTTTCTTCAGGGATATTAGCATACCAAATCAATAGGAATTGAGACAACCAAAGGTAAGTCCAGAAAATTGAGAAAGCGAACATAAACTTACCTAAATCGTGGACGTGCTCGTCGGTAACGATACCTAAATAGCCATTTTTTCTTAAGTAAAGCACTATTAAGGCCATAATTGAGAGAACACTTACCCAACCAGTAGCGAAGTTATAGATAGAGAAGATAGTACTATACCAATGAGCATCGACACTCATCGTTACCACCCAACTCAAGATAGAGAGAGAGAAACCGAAGAATAAAGTAAATGCAGCACCATAGCGAATAGATTTATTAAAGAAAGTTAATCCACCTTCTTGATCTTCTTTATAAGATAAGCCTCTAAGTTTTTTACCGAAGAAGAACCAAACAATAGGAATACCGATTAAGAAACCGTAAGCCATTTTAGAGTTTAGGAACCAAGATTTATTATCTAAAATTTTATCAAAACCAGCGTCATTAGGTCCAAGATGTTGGTGTTCGTAGTGCAACCAGTGGTAGATATTAGTACCATCGAGCATAAACACGAGCAATACAATTATAGCACCTACAGGGAAGATAGTTGAAATTGCTTGAGGGATACGCAAAATAGCGGCACTCCAACCAGCATTAGCGATATATTGCAAAGCAAAGAAAAACAATGCGCAAATACCGATAAGCAATAAGAAATATCCATTGATAAGCAAACTAATATAAACTCTGGTATACCAAGGTTTAGGATGTTCGGCTTTAACAGGATATACGGCTTCATCGCTATGAGCAATATCGACACCATGAATATTAAAATCAGAGTGTTCGGCAGTTACAGCATCATGATTACCATGAGCAGCAGATTCTGCAACAGCAGGTTCGTGATGTGATACTTGATTTTTAGGAATAGAGAAGATACCAACAACGGTAAGTACTATACCGATTACGAGGAGTGCTAAACTAATAGTTTTAGCCGTTCCTGTGAACTTATAATTCTCTTGATGAATATGAATTTCGTGTCCGTGGCTCATGTTACTTTGCGTTATTTAATGGTTCAATATTTACATTAGTGGTATCAACAAGTGTAACAGTTTTAGAACTATTAACGACTTGAATCTTAGGAAGATTTCCATCTGCATCCATCATACTAAGTCTTTTGACGTAGTTAGCGACATTCCATCTTTGAGCAGGTGTTAATGCATAGGCATAGCTTCCCATATTATTTTTACCATAAGTCAATACATGATAGATTTTACCGATAGCTAAATCCTTGATATATTGATCTTGGTAATTAGGCCAGGCTGGCTTAAGAACTGCTTGTTTTTGAGAAACGGGACCATCATTACCACCTTTCATACCATGACAAGGCGAGCAATAGATACCGAATAATCTTTCACCTTCAAGTTGATCTTTTTCATCTAAAGTGATATTCATACTAAAAGAAGCAGAAGCATCATAACCTTCAGGTGTATTATCATTAGGGTATTGGTAATCGAGTTGACCGATAGCGACAGTACCTTCAACGGGTTCTCTCATAGACATAAAATAAGGGTTAAAGCGATATTTACTTGAGTCAGAGAACTGGCTCATTGGCTCATAACCTTTGGAGTAGTACATATCAGGTGCGTACTCGATACCTGGATCATTGCCAGCTGCTTTCCACCAGCAAGATGAAAGCGATACGACCGTCAAGGCTCCTATGATTAATATTGAATTCTTCATTGTGTTGCTTACTCCTTTAATTAATGATTGGCACTTACGTTAATATTTGAACCTTTGGTGATATCAACATCTGTAAAGTCTTCGTAACCATGATTGGTTCTTTCCTTTACTTCAACAGCTCCACCATTAAAAAGCATGTTGCTTAAGTTATTTTTATCTACAGATTGACCGTCGGTAGCGATTGCTATAACCATTCTATCATCTGTTTGTCTTAGATCGACTCTTTCTTGAGGAATTTTACCATGAATCATTTTGCTTCTGGTAAAGAACAATATTGCCATACCAAAGGCAGTGAATAAAACACTCATTTCGAAAAGAACTGGTACATAACTTACACCTACAGTTGGTTTATTACCGATAACCATTGGCCAATCGAAATGCATCATATACAATTGCAAAGTAGCTGCGGTAATAAAACCTAAGCAACCGCAAATAAAAGCGCCAACTGGAAGCAAAGAACGCTTCAAGCCCATTGCTTTTTCTATTCCGTGAATTGGGAACGGCGTATAGCAATCGATGATATTAGCGCCACTTTGGTTAACATGAGCGACTGCATCTAGAAATTTGTCCGGGTCTTCGAAGATTCCGAACATAACCGTTTTGTTCTGGTCAAGATATAATTTTTTGTCTATCATTTATCTGTCTATTAAAATGATTATTCTCTATTTTTCAAAATACCCTTCACTTCAGCCATATTAATTACGGGCAAGAATTTGCTGAATAAGAAGAAACAAGTAAAGAAAAGCCCGAAAGTCCCTAAGAAGATACCAATTTCAGTCATTGTTGGAGAGTACATTACCCAACCTGAAGGTAGATATTCTCTATGTAAAGAAGTTACAATGATTACGAAACGTTCGAACCACATACCTACGTTTACAACAATAGACAACATGAAAATGAACCAAGGTGTAGTACGCGCCCATTTAAACCAGAACACTTGAGGTGCAATTAGGTTACAAGTCATCATACTCCAGTAAGCCCACCAATATGGTCCAGTTGCTCTATTAATAAAAGCATATTGTTCGTATTCAACACCAGAATAAGCAGCAACAAAGAACTCGGTTATATAGGCCAAACCTACCATAGTACCGGTTAACATTACCACCTTACACATAGCTTCTAGGTGACCAATTGTAATAAAATCTTGGTAGTTCATTACTTTTCTTGCAATAACTAACAAGGTTAACACCATACCGAAACCAGAGAAAATTGCACCCGCTACGAAATATGGAGGGAAGATCGTTGTATGCCAACCTGGAACAACCGAAGTTGCAAAGTCCATGGATACAATTGTATGCACTGATAATACGAGTGGAGTAGAGATACCAGCGAGAATCAAAGAAACAACCTCATATCTGTTCCAAGTTCTAACAGAACCAGTCCAACCCATAGAGAAGAAATTATACCAAAATTTTCTACCAGCTGTTTTAGCTCTATCTCTTACAGTAGCGATATCAGGGATAAGACCAAGGTACCAGAAAACTAGAGACACAGAAAAATAGGTAGAGATTGCGAATACGTCCCATAACAAAGGAGAGTGGAAGTTTACCCAAAGAGAACCAAAAGCATTTGGCAGAGGGAATACCCAGTAACCACCCACCCAAATACGACCCATGTGAAACAGAGGGAAAATAGCTGCGCACATTACCGCGAAGATTGTCATTGCTTCAGCAGAACGGTTAATAGACATTCTCCATTTTTGTCTGAAAAGCAACAAAATCGCAGAGATCAAAGTACCAGCGTGTCCGATACCAACCCAGAATACGAAATTGGTGATATCCCAACCCCATTGTACCGATTTGTTTAGACCCCAGGTTCCGATACCGTAGGCTAAAGTGACACCAAGAGAAAGAATCAATATGCCCAAGAAAATTACCGAAAGAATAAAACCTACTGTCCAAGAGGTAGAAGGTTTGTTCTCAATCGGGCGACATATTTCGGTAGTGACGTCGTGGAGCGTCTTATCACCGGTTATTAACTGCGGTCTAATGACTGAATCGTGAATCATCTTTTGATTGTTATTTTTTTAGGTAATTATGCTTTTTCTTGTTCAATATCTCTAACTTTAACCATGTATTTAACAGCGGTTTGAGTATTCAATTCTTCCAATACACGGTAAGAACGCTCGTTTTTAAATAATTTGTGTACTTCACTATTTGGATCATTTACATCTCCAAATACGATTGCACCTGCAGGACATGCTCTTTGGCAAGCTGTTTTCACTTCACCATCATTCAATTGGCGTTTTTCGCGTTTTGCTTTTGTTTTACCAGCTTGAATGTTTTGAACACACATACTACATTTCTCCATGACTCCCCTAGTTCTTACAGTAACATCAGGATTGATGACCATTTTACCTAAGTCGTTATTGAAGTGGAAATCGAAACGATCGTTATCATTATATCTAAACCAATTGAAACGTCTTACTTTATAAGGGCAGTTATTTGCACAATATTTAGTACCGATACAACGGTTATAGGTCATTTGATTTAGACCTTCTGTTGAGTGTGTTGTTGCCAATACTGGACAAACTGTTTCGCATGGAGCTTGACCACAGTGTTGACACATCATAGGTTGGTGAACAACCTTAACATTTTCCCAGTAGATATATTCTTTCTCCTTACCTTGAGCTTCTAATTTATCAAGCGCTTCTAATCCTTTTTCTTTCGTTACATTCTTTCCTTCAAAATCTCTAGAAAGGAATAATTCATCCGTATAATTAACCATTTTACGGTTTTCGAAAGTGAAATAACGATCGATACGCATCCAATGCATTTCTCTACGTCTTCTTACTTCTGCGCGACCTACTACAGGAACGTTATTTTCTATAGAACAACTCACTACACAAGCACTGCAACCAGTACAAGCATTTAAGTCGATAGCCATAGCCCAGTGGTGGTTTGGAGCACTTTCTTTTTTATATTCTTTAGTTTCCCAAAGTGTATATAAGTGAGGTGTGGCTTTATCGTTACCCGCTTTTGGATTTTCTTTAATTTGGTCGAATGTTGTTTCTCTTACGATATCACGACCTTCAATAGAGTGGTGGGTTTGAGTTTGAGCTAGTTCATAAGAACCATCAATTTTGGTAATTTTAACCCCATTGACAACATTGACATAAGCTCCATTTTGATATTTTAAGAAAGGATAAGCATTCTTACCGATAGATTCGATTTCATCCTTTTCTCCGACTTTACCTTTTCTACCATAACCTACAGCGACACCTACAGTACCATTAGATTGACCTGGTTGAATAAACACAGGCATACCATTTAAAGCTACTTTACCATAGGCAACATTGACTAAATCGCCATTTTTAATGCCTTCTTTTTCAGCAAAAGCTTTAGGTAAAGAAACATAATTATCCCAAGTTACCTTACTCATTGGATCAGGAGTTTCTTGAATCCAAGGATTATTGCTCATACTACCATCCTTAACAGATACGTTTTGATATAAAACTAAATCCATTTCTTCTTTCTTACCAATAGTAGATTGAAGATCAGAAACGATAGAGTTTAGCGCTACAGCCATAGCAGGCACCATACTTGGTTTACTAGCTACAGTGTAAACACCATCATGAAGTGCTTTATTGAATGCATCATCACTATTTAATCCCATTGCAGCCCATTTAGACTTTAGGTATAAATAGTAGACAGAAGCAGAAAGTTTTTGATTATAAATT
>JADLHV010000242.1 GCA_020848595.1 Bacteroidia bacterium | reverse complement strand
TTACTTTTTTGTGCACGAAACACATCAATCTATTCTAGCTATCGATGAGGTGTTTGAAGCCGCTTATCAAATGAAAAAACTAGGTAAAATAAAAGCGTTTGGTGTAGCGTTCATGCGCAATCAATTTGATCTACATAAAAATTATATCCAACAATTCGATTTATGGCAATTCGATTGCTCGCCTGGTGCTTACAACTATAATCATTGGAAAGATCTAAGAGGGAATCAATCTAATGCGCTTTTCTCTCCGCTTAGTGGAGGTGATGCGCTCTTATCTGCCAACGATAAATTAATTCAACTGCAAGCTGATTTCCCTAAAAGTGTTATCATAAGCTCCATGTTTAATCCAAAACATATTCAAGAAAATTCTAAATTATTTAACTAATTTAAATGCTCGATCTAACTATCGCTATCCCAGTTCTCAATGAAGAAAGAAACCTGCCAGGTTGTTTAGAAGCAATTGGTAAGGACTTCGTAAAAAAAATCGTTATTATCGATTCTGGTAGTAAAGATAAAACTCAAGAAATTGCCCAAAGTTTTGGAGCCGATTTTGTTAGTTTTAATTGGGATGGGAAATTCCCTAAAAAACGTAATTGGTACCTAAGAAATCATACGCCTGATACTAAATGGGTGCTCTTTCTGGATGCTGATGAATACTTAACGCCTGAATTTAAATCGGAATTGTCTCAAGCGCTTAAAAGTGACGAATTCTCTGGCTTCTGGCTAGCTTATACGATTTATTTTATGGGCAAAAAGTTAAAAGGGGGATATCCTCTACACAAATTGGCAATGTTTAAAGTCGGTAGTGGCGAATACGAACGTATCGATGAAGAACAATGGAGTAAACTCGATATGGAAATCCACGAACACCCTGTTATTGAAGGTAAAATTGGTGAAATTAAAAGTCGAATCGACCACCAAGATTTTAGAGGCGCTGTTCATTATGTCAATAAACACTCTGAATATGCCTCTTGGGAAGCTGCTCGTTATTTGAAAGCTGTTAATAATCCTAATATCTCGTCGCAATGGACTTGGAAACAAAAAATTAAATACCGTTTAATGCGCTCGGTTTGGATTGGTCCTGCTTTTTTCTTCGGTAGTTTCTTTTTGTTAGGCGGCTTTAGAGACGGTAGGAGAGGCTTCGCTTTCTCTATTTTGAAAATGTCTTATTTTACGCTCATCTATTGTAAAATTAAGGAATTGCAATCCGAAAAATGAAAATACTGGTTTACTCTTCGGTCTTTTATCCTGCTATCGGTGGTATCGAAAATCATACGCTTTTTTTGGTGCGCGAATTTGTTGATCAAGGACACCAATTTAAATTGGTTACCGAACAAACTCAAGACCCTAATAAACCTCTAGATGCTATTGAGGTGGTGCATGCCTCTGATAAATGGCGCCAATTGCAATTGTTCTTTTGGTCTGATTTGGTCTATATGCCGAATATAACGCTTAAAGGTGTCTGGCTCTTTGCTTTTAACCCTTTTAAAAAATGGGTCATCTCACACAATGATTTTCACCTCATGTATTCTAATGACCTCAAAACTAAATTTAAAAATTTCTTGATTAAAAGGGCAAGTGGAAATATCTCTGTAAGTCAAAGTGTCGCCGATTTTTTAAAAGTGCCTTCTAAAGTTATTTATAATTGCTATAACAATGACCTGTTTAAATTATATCCCGATGAATTAAGAGTATATGATTTCGCTTTTGTCGGTCGATTGGTTTCTCAAAAGGGTTGCGAATTACTCATTGATGCTTGTGCCGAAATTGAACTTAATTATACCTTAAATATTATTGGAGATGGTTTCGAAATGGAAGCGCTTAAAGCTAAGGTTAGTCAACTCGGACTAAATTTAAAAATTCACTTCTTGGGATTTAAACAAAATGAAGATTTAGCGCGTTTGCTTAATCAACATCATACTATGATTGTGCCTTCTCTAGATGTTGAAGGCTTTGGTATCGTAGCTCTTGAAGGTATGGCGTGTGGATGCCATATGATTGTTTCTAATGCCGGTGGTTTGTCGGAAGCTGTCGCTAATCACGGCGATGTATTTCCTATGGGAGATAAAAATAAACTAAAAGAACTACTATTAAATCGCCTAAATTCTCAAACTAAATTCGTTGAATCTGAATCTAAAAATAATTATTTAATCGATCATTCTAAAAAATCGGTCGCTATTAAATACCTAGATTTCTTTAAACAAATAATTAATAATCGCTAATGTTCGCTCTCAAAGATATCGACTCGGTTAATCTGAATGATAAAACGCTCTGTCTAACCTACGACGATGGCCCCGGTCAATTTTCTGAAGAAATTGGTCGTTTCTTATTCGAACAAGGGGTGCGCGCAACTTTCTTTGTAGTCGGTAAGTTTGCTGTAGAACACCCTGATATTCTCGAAAAATTACATCAATGGGGTCATATCATCGGAAATCATACCTTCGAACATCCTGATATGCCTATTTATGTTGGTAATAATGGTGATATTCGTGATCAAATTATTAGAACAAATGTCTTAATCGAAAAATATAACCGCAATGGCCTCATCTATTTTAGAGCACCTTATGGTAAATGGTCGCCTGAAGTCGCTAATGCTTTAAATACTTCGCTTAGAAGCTCTCATAAAATGTGCGGACCTGTCTATTGGCAAATTCCTGGTATCGATTGCTATTTCTGGAAATTAGGTAAGTCGGTTGACGAAACTGTAGATGCTTACGTCAATGAAATTGAAACGCATGGAAAGGGTATTATCGTTATGCACGACGAAATTGCTGATATGGATAGTGTTAAACCTCTAAATAAAACACTCGAATTAACTAAAGCTTTAATCCCGCTTCTTAAAAATAAAGGGTATAATTTTATTGGTCTAGATGAAATAGCTCATCCTGCTCTTAAAGACCCTCTAACGGATGCCTTTGCTCTTTTGTCGCCTAAAGGTTGCTCTCTTAAATATGAGGATGTTAATCATGGTAAGGTCTTTTGGTCGAATGCTGGTGTTAATGATGCTTTGGTTCATTGGTCGCTCTTAAGAAAAGGCGAAGGAAAGGTTTGTCTATTAACTCAATCTGGTAAATTTTTAATGGCTCAACCAAATGCTTCTGAACTTGTAATTTCTTCTGAATACAACGAATACTGCCTCTTCGATGATATACCTTTATTTGATCAGTGGCAATATTTTAGAGCGCAAAATGGCCATTATTGGGGAGGTAAAGGTCTGCTAAATGAAACACTAGAATATAGTGCACCTTTTATG
>JADLHV010000241.1 GCA_020848595.1 Bacteroidia bacterium | reverse complement strand
CTCAATTCCTGGCACAAGTTCTTTTATCATAATTTTTTTTTGTTGTGCAGATTTAATTCTTTCGTCAAAAATAGCTCTTTATCAATTTATTTATCGTGTCGGCTTCGGAGATTTTAAAAACATAAAGGATGCAGAATAGATAACCGGAAAGGCCGAATAGACCACTAAGCATCAATCCAAAAAAAATGTTTAATGATTCTGTCCATAAAAAGATACTTTTTATTAGCATTCCGCAAATTAAAGCGGCACCAACTAGCTTAAGGGTATCACCTAATAAGTCAGAAAAGAGTACGTATTTCCATCTTATCAACAGATAGGTCATTACAAAGATATTGAATCCAGTGCTGATTGTTAATGAAAAAGCTAGTCCAAGATAGGAGTAATAGTGTGACAAGAAATAGGCACATATAGCATAAACAAATATTTCGACAATCGATACAATCGAAACAGCCATAGTTCTATTCGTTATGTAAAAAATTTTGCCAATTACGCTCCCAAGTCCACTAAAAATAAAAGCTCCCAAAAACAGCTTTAAGCTTTCTGCTACCGAAATGGTTGCGGCAGAATCAAATGCTCCGCGTTGAAACAAAATCATTATTATTGGTTGACCAAGGGTAAAAAAAATTGCAGCAATAGGAAGCGTTATAGCCAAAATAAGCTTAATAGCTCTACATGCTATTTTGTTAAACTCATCAGACATACCCCCTGACCAAGAATGAGCCATTTTAGGAAAAAAAGTTGTAGCGATACTTCCTGTAGCAATGGTTACGAGTAAAACATAAATCTGATTGCTATAACCTAGAGCCGAGATACTACCATTAGGCAAGGTTGAGCCAATTATGCGTTCTATGACAGTTGTTAATCGATAAATGGAACCGGAAATTAATAAGGGCATGGAAAGTATTATAACCTTCTTGGTAGCGGGGTTGATCAACCCAATTAAGTCCCTAAATTTAACTTTGTCAGCTAATGCAGTTATCAATATCACCAAACTTAAAAACGATCCGATCTGCGCCCCAAAAGCAAGTGCTATAATACCATGCTTATGAAAAAATAAAACCGCTACAAATGAGGTAATTGGAATAATTAGCGGACTAAGTGCTGGGCGAAGAAACTTGCTATCAACATGATGAAAAACAATAACCACACTTGATAGTGCCTGGAAGATCACAGTAAAAATCAGAATATCAAAAATTTCACGAGTAAGTACCTTTTGTTGTAAAGAAAACCCTGGAGCAATCCAATCAACAATCTGCCTCGAGGAAATAAATCCTATCGCACAAACAACTAATAAAAAGATAATACTACAGCCCAGCATGCTACTACCAAACTTAACGACATCTTCCTTTGAGTTATTCTTTCTAAAGTCGACATAATAAGGAAGAAAAATAGTTGATATTGAACCTGAGAACAAAATGATCAAGTAAGCAGGGATTGTTAGCGCTGAAAAATATGCATCTCTTTGTAAATCAGTTCCAAAATAATAGGCGATTACCGTTTGGGTCAAAAAATTTAATCCCACAGAAAGCAATGAGATAAATGTTATTAGGAGATTAGTACGTATAAAATTTGATGAGTTCATAGATTACTGAATTGCACCTAATCCTATACTGCAATCTCTTTAAACAATTCTCGAAATATAACTTAATTGCCAATTGCGTCCATTGCCGTGTTTTCCTTTAGATATTGCTTATATGCTAATTGAACGCCTTCTCTTAGTGGAATTGTTGGGTGCCATCCTAACTCGCTAATTTTGCTAACGTCCATTAATTTTTTTGGAGTCCCATCCGGTTTATCCTTATTAAATAAAATATTTCCTTGATAGCCCACAATATGCCCTATTAACTGAGCGAGTTCTTTTATCGTTAGATCCTTTCCTGTTCCAACGTTTATAAATTGCAACTCCGTATAGTTTCGCATTAAAAATAGACTGGCTAAAGCCAGGTCATCGACATGTAAAAACTCACGAAGTGGATTTCCAGATCCCCACACTTCTACAGAAGTAGAGTTACTAATTTTTCCTTCATGGAATTTCCTTAGAAGAGCAGGAATTACATGCGAATTATTTAAATCATAATTATCATTGGGCCCATATAAATTGGTGGGCATGGCACTAATAAAATCGCAGCCATACTGTCTTCTATAGTTCTCACAAAGTTTAATTCCGGCAATTTTAGCAATGGCATAGGGCTCATTCGTTTCTTCTAAATATCCAGACAGAAGATATTCTTCTTTTAGGGGTTGAGGAGCTAACTTGGGATAGATGCAAGATGAACCAAGAAATAATAATTTTTTCACACCATGAACATAACTCTGATGAATTACATTACTTTCAATCATCAAATTCTCGTAAAGAAAATCAGCTCGGTAAGTATTGTTGGCCATGATGCCGCCCACTTTAGCAGCGGCTAAAAAAACATACTCAGGTTTCTCTATTGCAAAAAAATTTTCAGCAGCCGCTTGATTTCTTAGATCGAGTTCGGAAGAAGTTTTAAGTATAAGATTGGTGTATCCTTCAGCATTTAATTTTCGAACGATAGCAGAACCTACCATACCCCGGTGCCCAGCCACATAAATTTTAGATGATCTCTCCATTACTCGTGGTATTGAAAAATTTTGTGACCACCTTCTTTCAAATAATCATCACGCTTAAATAACTGATAATCGCTCTTTACCATGTCATCAACAAGGGCAT
>JADLHV010000240.1 GCA_020848595.1 Bacteroidia bacterium | reverse complement strand
TAATGACACGAACGTAAAATACTATCTTGTGTCATTAAGGTTTGTAAACCTTCTAAATTAAATGTATCACTTTCGTTTTGTGCATTTATTTGTGAAACTATAAGTACACTTATTAGAAATAAATAAATTTTTCTCATTGGATTAAATATTTGTACAATAGTAAGGAATATTTTATTTAGGATTTATATCAAAAAGTTAATATATTGAAAATTAAATTTTTCTTTTTGTATTCTAACTTTCGAAAGTTTACCCAAGATTTCTGCCATAATTTACACTCAATATTTAGCTGATTGTGTTTTAAAGTTTATTTTAAAAAATGAGTGTCTTTTGAAAAAGAATTAAAGAAAGGTTTTAACTGCTTGTTAATCAGATGTTAAATCTGTCGGTTTCTTTTTGATTTGGGGTAGTTTTTGGTTATCTTTGCAGCCCCAAAATAATTATGATCAGCGTTTCAAATGTTTCCCTTCGTTATGGGAAAAGAGTCTTGTTTGATGAAGTCAATGTAAAGTTTGTTCCAGGTAACTGCTATGGTGTTATTGGTGCAAACGGTGCAGGTAAATCAACCTTCCTTAAAATCCTTTCTGGTGAAATAGACCCAACTACTGGTCATGTAGATATTGAAAAAGGCAAACGTATGAGTGTCCTTAAACAAAATCACTTTGAGTTTGATGAGTTTCAAGTACTCGAAACAGTTGTTATGGGGAATAAGGAGCTCTATAAAATCATTAAAGAAAAGGAAATCATTTATGCTAAGGAGGATTTCACAGACGAAGATGGTATTCGCGCTAGTGAACTAGAAGAGAAGTTTGCTGAGATGGAAGGATGGAATGCTGATAGTGATGCCGCTACTATGTTAAGTGGACTTGGTATAACAGAAGATTTACATACAAGAACTTTGCATGAACTGAATAATAATCAAAAAGTTCGTGTCCTTCTCGCTCAAGCTTTATTTGGTAATCCAGATATTTTATTAATGGACGAGCCAACCAATGACTTGGATGTAGATACCATTGGATGGTTAGAAAATTTCTTGGCAAATTTTGAAAATACGGTTCTTGTTGTTTCTCACGACCGTCACTTTCTAGATGCAGTTTGTACGCATGTGGCGGATATCGATTTTAGCAAAATTCAAGTGTATTCTGGTAACTATACTTTCTGGTATCAAAGTAGTCAGTTAGCTCTAAAACAGCGCTCTGACCAAAACAAAAAAGCCGAGGAAAAGAAAAAAGAACTCATGGATTTTATCCAACGTTTTAGTGCAAACGTGGCGAAAAGTAAACAAGCTACTAGCCGTCGTAAAATGATTGATAAACTTAATATTGAAGAAATTAAACCTTCTACAAGAAAGTATCCTGGCATTTTCTTTATTCAAGAAAGAGAAGCTGGTGATCAAGTTCTATCGGTCGAAAATTTAAATTATACTCTAGAAGGAAATAACTTATTTAGTCAATTGAATTTTACTATCAATAAGGGTGATAAAGTCGTTTTCTTATCTAAAAATCCTCTTGCTATAACTAAATTATTCGAATGTTTGGCTGAAGCCGAAAAGCCTAAGTCTGGAACAGCTGAGTGGGGCGTAACAATTAAAAAATCATATATTCCCAATGATAACTCTTCTTATTTTGAAGGTGTTGAATTGAATTTGGTCGATTGGTTGAGACAATTTTCTAAAGAAAAAGATGAAACCTTTATTCGTGGTTTCCTCGGTAAAATGTTGTTTAGTGGTGAAGAGAGTTTGAAAAAAGCTAAAGTACTTAGTGGTGGAGAAAAGGTGCGTTGTATGATGAGTAAAACGATGCTGGAAAGCCCAAATCTTATTATTGCCGATGAACCTACTAACCACTTGGACCTAGAAAGTATTCAATCTCTTAATAATAGTTTTATAGATTATAAAGGTACTTTACTGTTTTATTCTCATGACCACGAATTTATGAATACTGTAGCTAATCGTGTTATTGAAATTGGTCCAAATGGTATGATTGATAAGCATTGTTCTTATGATGAATACCTCGAAGATGAGAGTATCTCTGAAAGAAGAATTGCTTTGTATAATTAAGTCGATATGGGCTTTAAAAAGCTTTTAAACTCACGCTATTTTCTCGAAACAATTCACATTCCCTTGTGGCTTATAAAAGACATTTGTTGGTTAATGGAATACCGTGTTTTTGGTATTGTGATGGCTGTTCCAACCGTACTTGTTGCTGTTATAATGACAGTGCTAACTTACAAGGAACCCAAACATTTTTTACCTAACTTGTCTATAGCTTTTTGGATTATCGCTAATGCTAATTGGATGATAGCTGAATTCTATAATTTAAATACTAAAGGACTCAGTATTTATCCTTTTATTGCTGGGTTATTGATGTTCGCTATATTCATATCTAAAAAACTGATAGAGAGGAAAAAACTCGATTAGAAGCCTTAACTTTGCAGCGCATTATGCCGAAAATAACATTCAATTTCGAAGAAAAAGATAAAGCCCCCTTGACGGTGGAAATGGAAGTAGGGGAGATGATCTTGGATGTCGCCCTAGATAATGATGTGAATCTTCATCATAATTGTGGTGCCGTTTGTGCCTGCAGTACCTGCCATATATACGTAGAACAAGGTGGAGATGCTCTCCAAGAAATTAGTGAAAAAGAAGAAGATTTCGTAGACCGAGCTCGCAATCCTCGTTTTAATTCTCGTTTGGCTTGTCAATGTGTCTTAGAAGAAGCTACCGATTTGGTGGTAACTATCCCTGACCAATCTGTAATTATTGGACATTAAATATTTATAAAATGACTTTTCAACTCCCTATATACTGGAACGACTACGAAGATATTGCTATGGCTCTTTACGAGAGATTTGGTAATGAGTTTGGTGAATCTCAAATCTATAGAATTCGCTTTACTGACTTGCTCGAATGGGTCTTAGAAATTCCTAATTTTCAAGGTAAACGCGAAGAATCTAACGAAGGTCACCTCGAAATGATCCAAAGTAAATGGGTCTACGAGTGGAGAGATAATCAGAATTAAGTTTTACCTAAAGCTTTATTCACTTCCTTTATAATTTCTTCTTCCATGTTTTCGCTGAACCCGCGATGCATATATACCAAGATGCCATTTTTTATTATAAATAGTGTTGGATAACCTAATACACCATACTCGTAGGAGAAATCATAATCTATCTCGACAATTGGGTATTTAATTTTAAAATAAGCAACAAACTTTTCTATTTTATTCCAATCGTTTTTCATTGGATCAACTGAATACACTGCTACTCCTGTACTATCATATCTTTGATGTAGTGCATTCAAGGCAGGAATACAATAAATACACCAACCGCATGTTGTATAAGAAAAGTCGATAATGAGTATTGAATCGCCATGTGTAAATAAATTAAAACTATCATTGCTCATGCTGATTTTCCCAGATATGGGCTTCATTGTATCGCCTATCTGATGTTTTTTGAATTTTGCGTAAAAGGCTTCATTTAATGAGTCGCCATTAATATGTGTTTTAAATGCAGAAGATAAACTGTCAATCTCTTTGACTATGTAATTGAGTTTGTTACGGTCTAGAATTTCTATGCTTTTGAGTTTTTGAAGCGAGTACTGCACACCTCCATCAAACCAAGCCCAATCTTCTTGTATCATTGGCATCATGTTCGTTTTATCTACATAAAGAATGGTTTTATAAATGACTGTATCTCGTTTGTCTTTATATTCTGAGTTATTAATTAATATATGATACCTCACACTCGTATCTGGACCAAGTTTGAAAGATTTTAAACTTTTTTTATTCTTTCTTATTCCTTTATATACATCGTCTTTAATATCATTACTGATAACCGATAAGCTATACTTGTCTGTATTCATTGTGTAATACTTATCGTTATGGACATAAAGTGAAGTTATGTAATTTGGCTTTTTTGCACTTAAGATGGTGTCGTATTCCGTTATATTGGTTAATATGCTGTAAGCGGGTTGACCGATTAATGTATACAATCTAATGTCTATAACAGAATAACTAGTGTCTTCTCCAGATTGGAATTTAAACCAAGATTCGTATACTGCATGATGGTCGCGGTATTTTTTAATGTTTTTATAAACCG
>JADLHV010000239.1 GCA_020848595.1 Bacteroidia bacterium | reverse complement strand
TTACTTTCTTCGATGGCGATTCTGGTTATTATCTGCCGGATCTATGTAAAAGTGTACTTAGATCATCGCCAGTCAGGGTGTCTAAAACTAATTACAATTGTATAAAAATAGCACCAAATGCTTGTGTAGATGCTTATGAATATATAACGAATGTCGTTTTACCTCCTAGAAAAGGGGGGTATTATCTAAGTTTTCAAAGATGTTGTAGAAATGGTTCTATTGTTAATCTTATAAATCCGCTCTCAGTTGGTGAAAATATTTGGAATAAAATTAATGATACATTAGATATTGGCATCAACTCAAGTCCTGAATTTCAAAATCTACCTCCAAATTTTCTATGTACCAATGCGCCTTTAGTTTTTGATCATTCTGCTATTGATCCTGATGGAGATAGTCTTGTCTATGAGTTTTTTCATCCTTATACAGGGGCTAATTCGCCGAACCCACGACCTGCTTGTAATCAATATCAAGAGCCGCCTTTTTCGCAAGTGAATTTCGAGTCTGGATACTCGTATAATGTTGCTATTCCTTCTAATCCAGTTGTTAGTCTGGATAGGCAAACTGGAGTTTTGAAAATTGTTCCAACTTTAGCTGGTCAATTTGTTGTTGGAATAGTGGTTAAAGAATTTAGAAATGGTCGTTTAATTGGTTCTACTCAAAGGGATTATCAGTTTAATGTTCAAAACTGTGTATTTGAAACTACTTCTGCTTTTGTTAATCCAAGTGTCAATTGTAATAGAGAAGTTTTTTTTACAAATAATTCTCAAAATGCTTTAACTTATCATTGGGATTTTGGTGATAGTACAACTATAAATGATACTTCAAATTTGAAAGATGGTTATTACCGATATGCTGTACCAGGAACTTATTTAGTTAAATTATTGGCTTCTAATGGTAATTGCACTGATTCAATTATTAAACAAGTAACTGTTTTTGATCGGATTGGTTTTCACCTACCTCCAGATACTGTTATTTGTGATGGACAAGTTTTACGTATAGCTCCTGATACTTTTTATGTTGCAGCAAATTATATGTGGAATACTGGTCATGTTGATAGTACACTTAATGTTGCTTCAACGGGTGTTTATTGGTTAAATGTTCAGCTTGGAAATTGTAATACTTATGATACAATTAATGTTTTGCCCGATATTTTAAGTGTCAATTTAAACTCTATTGATATTATTTGTGATCCTGATCTACTTGAATTTAAAGGTATGGTTAAAATTGAAGGGGATTATAAATTTATTAACTGGGATTCAGACCCTAAAGGTTTAATTATTCCAAATTTACATGATCCTTCTATCCATGTTTCTAAAAAAGGAACTTATTGGGTGTATGGCGTGAAAAATAATGGTTGCCCTTTTGCTGATTCTGTATCTATTGAAGGAGCCGAAATGGACGATTATTTTAAAATAGGCAATGTGTTTACGCCCAATGGTGATGCTTTTAATGAGGCATTCCCTGCTGTTAAGCCACCTTATGATTACAAATTAATTATTTATGATCGTTGGGGCATTCAGATTTTTGAAGGTGAAAATTCTCCTTGGTTTGCAACAGAATTTGCCGATGGGATGTATTTTTATTTTATACAAATGAAAGCTTGTGAAACTGAAGTTAATACGCATGGGGTCGTGCATGTTATCCATGGAACGCCTTGATAATGTCCCATGCGGCATCGGCTTGTTCGTATAACATTTCTAATCCATTAACAGTTTGTAAGCCTTGTTGCTCAAATAATTACATCATTTTGGTTTTTTCTGGATTGTAAACTAAATCAAAATAAAGTGCATGTGTTTTAGCTTGATTAAAGTCTAAAGGGAGAGACGAGCCATGTAGTTCTATTGGATGCATGCCTACTGGTGTACAATTGATAATCAAATCGAAGTCGCCTAATGAAATTTGATTGTAAGTAGGAGAGGTATATCGTCCAATATGCAAAAAAGAAATGTTTAATAATTCAAGGGCTTTTTTAACCGCTAAAGAAGACCCGCCTGTTCCCATAATTAGAGCTTTTTCGGGTTTTTGAGTCAAATGTCGATTCAAACTATTTGAAAAGCCAATCAAATCTGTGTTATAGGCTTTTAGTATAGCTCGATTATTAGTGCGCTTAATTAGAATTAAATTTGCCGCTCCTACTTTCTTAACAGATTCATCTTGTTCTTGACAATAGGATAGAATAGTTTGTTTGTGTGGAATTGTAACATTAAAGGCAATGAGTTCAGGTTCTAAATTTATAAGTTCAGGAAGTTCTCTTAATTGTTCAATAGGAATGGCTTTGTATTGCCAATCAATTAGCCCTAATGCTTCAAATTTTTGTTTGAAATATCCAGGAGAAAACGAGTGATTTAAGGGGTAGCCGATCAGTCCTAGAAGTGGCATGCCTTGTGAAAATTATTTTGTCGAATCTATTTCATCTATAGTATCAATGATAGGGTCTTTTTTCCCCATTTTTGCTCTTATAAACTCAATAATAATAGGTAGTATTGAGATTCCGATAATACCGAAAATTACTAATTCGAAATTGTTTTGAATAAATGGAATATTACCACAGACATAGCCTAAAATAGTAACTCCACCTACCCATAAAACAGCACCTAGAACACAATTTATATTGTATTTGCGGTATGGCATTGACCCTGCTCCAGCAACAAATGGTGCAACTGTTCTAACAATTGGAATAAAACGAGCAATTATCACTGTTTTACCTCCATATTTATTGTAATAGGCTTCTGTTTTTTCGATATGCTGACGCTTAAGAAATAATATTTTCTCTTTACTTTTTATTAAGTTGCCAAAGAAATGACCAATAAAGTAATTGGTATTGTCTCCTAGTAATGCTGCTGCAATAAGCAGAGGAATCATTATAAATATATTCAACTCTCCTCCAGGTGCTGCTGCTATAGCACCCGCTGCAAAAAGTAATGAATCGCCAGGTAGTAGTGGCATAAAAACAAGACCAGTTTCTACAAAAATAATAAGAAATAAAATGCCGTAAATCCAAATGCCATATTCTCCTATCCAAACTTGTAAATGGTCGTTTAGATGTAGAATGATATCCAGGAATTGTTTGATGAAATCCATAGTGCAAAAGTAAGTTTATTCATTCAATTGTTTTAACATGCTCTTGTTAATAACCAAGTCCAATTAAATTTCCGATTGTTTTAACAATTTTTAGTACACTAATCTCGTTCTCCTTATATGAAGATCAAATTAGAAATCTTGTTACTGATAACACTGTTAGTGGGACTCAGCGCATGTGGCGGCGCAAGGATGGCCAATGGAAAAGGGGGCGGACATGATAGTTGCGCATCTTCATTTTAAATAGTTATATTAGCTAGAGTGATTTAAGAAGTTGTGAAATTATATTATCTTTGTGTTACTATGCGTCGATTACTATTGGTTTCTTTTATATTAATTTTATTAAGCACTGCCTTAAGTTCATGTGGCGGTAGACGTATGGGAAGTGGAAAACAGAAGAAAAGTTGTAACTGCGGATTTTAAGCAAACATATTCTCATTTCTAAGAATACTTAAATAGCTTTCGTATCGCTCTGGTGCTATTTTATTTTCTTGATATGCTTTAATTACAGCACAATCAGGTTCATTTAAATGTTTGCAATTATAAAAACGACATTGTGGCATTAATGCTCGAATTTCAGGAAAATAATGTCCTATTTCTGATTCATCAATATCTATAATCCCAAAATCTCGAATGCCTGGCGTGTCAATCAAAGCTGTATCATTATCTAAATAAAACATCTCCGCAAAGGTGGTAGTGTGTTTGCCTTTTTGATGTGAATCGCTAATTTTCTCTACTTTTTGAAAAGCATCTGGAAGCAACCGATTTAGAATGCTCGATTTACCAACTCCTGAATGTCCGCTTATTAGCACTTTTTTGCCTTTAATAATATCTATTAATTGATGGGTTGGATTATATTCTTCGAGTACCGTTGAAGTTAAAATGCAAGGATAGCCTAAATGACCATAAGAGAATTGCAAATAATCATAGTTATCTTTATCGGCTTCGGTGTATAAATCACATTTGTTAAAAACTAATCCAACTGGAATATGATAGGCCCCTGCCATAACCAAAAATCTATCAATGAAACCGAGTGACGTTCGAGGATTGGATAGGGTAACCACAAGTAAAGCAAGGTCAACATTGGCTGCTATTATTTGTCCTTGTTTGCTGAGCTTATTACTTTTTCTTATAATATAATTATGACGTTTTTCTACTTCAGTAATAACTCCATTAGTTATATCACCACTGCTTTCAAATTCATAAAAAACTATGTCTCCAACAGCAACTGGATTTGTAGTGTCAATATCTTTTAGCCTGATTTTCCCTTTAATACGGGCATCAATAACCGTAAGGTCTTCTTGGCGAATTTTATACCAGCTACCAGTCGATTTAATTACAATCCCTTTCAATTAGAATATTTTTTCACAAATCGTTTTTGTAGCATCACTTCTACCCATAGTGTAAAAATGGAGAACAGGTACTTTAGCTTTAATTAACTCTTTGCATTGTTGAATCGCCCACTCGATGCCAATCTGTTTAATGGCCTCTTGTGTTTTTGCCTGTTCAACCATATCTGTTAATTCATCTGGTGAATCTATATGAAAAAGTTTAGGCAATAAAGTCAATTGCGATTTTGTTGTTAATGGTTTAATGCCAGGAATAATTGGGACGTTAATGCCATTTTCTCTGCATTTTTCAACGAATTCAAAGTATTTACTATTGTCGAAAAACATTTGAGTAACAATGAATTCTGCCCCAGTCTCTATTTTCCTTTTAAGAAATTTTAAATCTGTTTTTAAATTCGGAGCATCGTGATGTTTCTCGGGATACCCTGCTGCACCAATACAGAAATTAGTGATATTCGCATTAGATAATTCTTCATCTAAATATATACCACTGTTCATGTTTTTAATCTGATGAATTAAGTCTAATGAATTGGAATTACCTGCTTCTTCTGGATTAAAGAATTGTTCACTTTTAGCGTTGTCACCTCTCAAGGCTAAAACATTATCTATCCCTAAAAAGTTCAAATCAATTAATGCATTTTCTGTATCTTCTCTAGTAAATCCACCACAAATTATATGAGGTACAGCATCTATTTTATATTTATGCATTATAGCCGCACAGATGGCTACAGTGCCAGGCCTTTTTTTAGTAGAAACCTTTACAAATGAACCATCAGTTCGCTTTTTTTCAACGTAATCTTCACGATGATAAGTAACATCTATAAATGAAGGTTTAAAATCCATTAATGGATCTATCCCTTTATAAATACTATCTATACTATCACCTTTTAAAGGCGGCAATATTTCAAAACTAAATAGTGTTTTACCTTCCGATTTTTTAATGTGTTCCGTTATTTTCATTTTTAGAAAGTTATATTTAATGTCAACTCTTGCCCATTTCTTTTGACTACTATTGTAGTACTTTCTCCTTTACTAAATTGACCTAATGCTTTCATGTAATCTTGCATACTCGTTATTGTATAGGCGCCTAGTTTAACAATAATATCGCCTTTTAATATGCCAGCGTTAAAGGCTGGTTTGTCTGGACTTACACCATCTGCTTTTACGCCAATGCCATCAAAAACATAATCTGGCATAATGCCTAAAGTTACTTTAAAGCTCATTTTTTCACTCTCTTCACTTTTAGTAGATGTAAAGGGATAAACTTTTGCTTTATTAACAGATTTAATCATTTGCATAGTGATTAAATACACTTGATACATGCCAT
Source organism: Bacteroidia bacterium (assembly GCA_020848595.1). Taxonomy (GTDB): domain Bacteria; phylum Bacteroidota; class Bacteroidia; order NS11-12g; family UBA955; genus JABMMZ01. The sequence goes on along the minus strand of JADLHV010000239.1, from coordinate 11,169 downwards.
GATAATTGATTTTAAACTCGTCATCTGTAGGTGTGTGATAATCGTAGTGCTGACCCGTAAAGAAATGCAATACAGGGATGCTATCGTAATAAAATTTTGTGTGGTCGGATGCGCCAGTTCCACTCTCTGTTGTTTTAATTTTTATTTCGGCAGTGTCATGTTTTAATTTTGCTATAGCTGGTTTCCAAATTGGACTAGTTCCAATACCATAAATCATCAAAGTCTTTTTCACTGAATCTAATCGTCCTACCATATCAAAATTAAGCATATAACTAACTTGATCCATGTTAATAGTTGGATGTTTAACAAAATAATCACTGCCTAATAAACCTTGTTCTTCACCACTAAATGCTATGAATAAATAATTGTGTTTCTTAAGTTTCTTGTCTCCCTTTATCGTGCGCATTAATTCTAACATCATGGCAACTCCACTTGCATTGTCGTCTGCTCCATTGTGAATTCCACCGCTTGCTTTATCATCTCTACTACCTCCGTATTCATTATGACCTAAGTGGTCTTGGTGAGCTCCTATAACAATGGTGCTTCCTTTTTTATTATTAATGTATCCAATAACATTATGTGCTGTTGAATTGATTTGTAAAATATCTACTTCAAATGATACTTTTTCGGCAGCAAGTATAGATTGAACTTGTTTTGATACAAAAACAACTGGAATACTGCGTGCTCTAATGTTTCTGTCTAATAAGCCTTTTGGGGCCTCGAAATTTGTATCTGCAAGGACAAAAACAACGCCTCTTGCACCCATTTTAATCGCTTGGTCGACTTTATAGTTTAAATTTTCATAGGGCTCGAACTTGCCATGAGGCGTATTAGGTTCAGGGCTTCCAATTTGTATTACAAATACTTTTCCTCTGATACTACTTGTATCTTTGTAATCATTATGCCCGAGTTCTGGTGCATTTATTCCAAATCCAGCTTGATATACAAAAGCATCTTTTACAGAATCTTTATTACAACTTTGAGCTAAAGGATAAAAATCATTGGTATTAGACCTCAAAGTCATAATCATATTCCCATTAACTATCCATGAAAAATAGGCTTTAGATTGATTGATGCGCAGTTTAACAATGTTAAATCCTTGTAAATAGGTGCCTGAATCGCCCATTGGACTCAGTTTGTTTTCCTTAAATTCATCGCTAATATATAACGACGATTTTAACTCACCCATTGAACCTGTTAATCGACCTTCTAACTGGTCACTCGCAAGATAGGAGATGTCTTCCTTAAAGCGGGTAGTCGACTTGGTCTCTTTTTTATCCTGTGCAACTAGCGTTTGCAAGGTATATAAGCATAATATTAAGAATGAAAATCTACGCATTTCGAATTTTTTTGCGAAGATAAGGCATTTTATTTAAAGGTATGTTGAATGTCTTTTTGTATAGATTTATGACTGTAAAATGACTATTGAGTTGAATTGTATAATTTGTTTATATAAGGCGCATACTAGAATTCACTTTTCTTATCTATTGTTGCGCTGCTTTTCTCAAGTTTTGATATTATCTTCGCGGCATGTTGCATAAAATAGCTCCAAGCATACTTTCGGCCGATTTTGGAAACCTTCAAAGAGATATTGAAATGATTAATAGCAGTGAAGCCGATTGGTTTCATGTGGATGTTATGGATGGTGTTTTCGTACCTAATATTTCATTTGGATTTCCAGTTATGGCTAGTTTGAAAAAACATGCTCAGAAACCTTTAGATGTACATCTTATGATAGTAGAGCCTGATCGCTATATCACTAAATTTGCTGAAGCTGGTGCTCATGTGCTCTCTGTCCATATTGAAGCTTGCACACATTTACACAGAAGTTTACAAGCTATTAAGGCTGCTGGAATGAAAGCGGGTGTTGCCGTAAATCCACATACCAATGTCAATCAATTGGAAGATGTCGCTGGTGATATGGATTTAGTCTGTTTGATGAGTGTAAACCCCGGATTTGGTGGTCAATCTTTTATAGAAAATACTTATAGGAAAATAGAAGCATTAAAAAATATGCAAGCAAAATTGGGTGTTAGTTTCGAAATCGAAATTGATGGTGGGGTAACTTTATCGAATTATAAAAAATTGTTGGATACTGGAGCTACAGTTTTAGTTGCTGGAAATACTGTTTTCTCTTCAAGTCAACCAATTGAAACAATTAAGTCACTAAAGCAATAAATCTGAAGTGCATTCGTTTTAGCTGTACAATTTTTTGAGAGTAATTCTTCTGTTCATATCGATCGTCTTTTGTTTGCATATAAATGCTCAGTCTTTTATTTATGGTCGAACTCTCGCAAGTCAAAATGAAGCAATTCCCTACGTTAAGGTCATTAATCTAACGTCTGGAGATACCACCAATAGCGATAGTTTAGGGAATTATAAAATAAAATATGCTAAAGGTAAACGCAATAGCCTAAGGTTTGAAATGGAGTTCTACTCTGTGCTCATTAAAACTATTCCCGAATTATTTAGTGATGAAGATCTTCTTATGGATGTTATCCTGAAATCTGATATCACAGATATGAAAGGATTTAAATTAGTTAAGTCTGAGCCGTTTAGACAAACAAATATAATCGTTAAACCCCTTAGTACTCGTCCAAGTTTTGGCGATTTTAATGATATTATTAAGTCTTTTGCAGGGGTTAGTTCTAATAATGAATTAAGCTCTCAGTATAACGTTCGCGGAGGTAGTTATGACGAAAATCTTATTTATGTAAATGATTTTGAAGTCTATAGACCGCAATTAGTGAGAAGTGGTCAACAAGAAGGACTAAGTTTTGTTAACCCAGATATGGTCAATAACCTTGTCTTTTCTGCAGGTGGTTTCGAAGCTAAGTATGGTGATAAACTCTCCTCGGTTTTAGATGTAAATTATAGGTCGCCTGTTAGGAATTCTTCTGGTTTTCAAATAGGTATGCTCGGATCTTCTTTTTTTGTTGATGGTGTGCTGAAAGCTAAACGCAATATAGGTTCGCGTGATTCAATCCGATTTAGTTATATCATTGGTGGGCGCTACAGAGGAAATAAAAATGTATTGACATCTCTCGATGCTCAAGGTATCTATAAGTCGAGATTTGGTGATTTACAATCGCTTATGACTTTACATATCAATCGCTTTAATCGCATCGAATTTCTAGTAAACTATGCCCAAAATCGATTTAGATTCGAACCCGAATATCAAGAAACTACGTTCGGAACACTTCAAAGTGCTTTAAAACTTAAAATCGGGATGGATGGTCAAGAAATAGTTGATTATCACAGTGTGATGGGTGGTTTAGCTTTTATAAGAAAAACTTCTTTTGGCGAATTTAAATTCATGGCTTCTGGCGTTAACTCTACCGAAAGTGAACATTACGATATTGAAGGCAAATACGAGATTTCTGAAATTGATAATAATCTAGGGTCCAGTAGTTTTGGCGATTCTAAATTACTTCTGGGTTATGGGTATTTTATTAATCATGCTAGAAATGACCTGAAATTTAATATTGTTTCTTTTGCTCATCAAGGTACTGTTTTCCTTAGAGGATTTAAAAATAAAAATAAAGATATGTCTGTTGGCTATCTTCGTCATCCTAGTCGTCTTATTTATGGATTTAAATATCAAATCGAACAAATTAATGATGTTTTTAAAGAATGGAAATATTCAGATTCTTCTGATTATAATGTAAGTTATCAGTCGGGTGGAGATAGTTTAATCTATTTGTTCGAAGGGGTTAGGTCTAAGAGTGCTATTTATAATCAACGTTATTCCGGTTTTGCTCAATACCATCAAGCATTTGGAGGGGTAAATCAATTAACAATCGTAAGTGGCGTTCGTTATTTATATAGTTCTCTTAATCAACAAGCATTGGTATCTCCACGCTTTCAGTTGTATTTTGAACCTAATAAACATTATAATTATTCTCATAGAAATGACACTTTACCTATGAAGAAAAATGTTCTACTTAAGGCCGCTTTTGGATACTATTACCAAGCACCATTTTATAGAGAAATGCGCGATTTTGTTGGCAATGTTAATACTGCTTTAAAAGCCCAACGAAGTATTCATTATACCACTGGGGTCGATTTTAATTTTAAAAAGTTTGGCCGTCCTTTTAAATTTAGTGGTGAAATGTTTTATAAAAATTTAGATTATTTAGTGCCTTACATTCTCGATAACGTTAGAATAAGATATTATGCTACTAATTCTGCGAGAGGATATGCAGGTGGTTTTGATATGAGAGTTAATGGAGAATTTATTAAGGATATTGAAAGTTGGTTTTCTTTAAGTTTCTTGAAAACAGATGAAAAAATCACTTACATCTCTTCAGATAGCGCTCAAGTTGAATCTGAGTTTTTGAGAAGACCAACTGATAGACGTGTCAGTGCTGCTATAATGTTTCAAGATGAACTAAAAACTAATAAAGATTATCGAATGCATCTAATGCTTAATTTTGCAAGTGGTTTGCCTTATTACTTAGGAGGAAGTGCTCGTTATAAGGAAGGCAATACCATTCCTGCTTATAAACGTGTCGATATAGGCTTTAGTAAGGTGTTGGTTAATGGCGCTAAAACTAAATTGAAAAGCAAAAATATAGAATCAATGTGGTTAGGTATTGATGTTTTTAATTTATTACAAATCAATAATGTAATTTCTTATCTCTGGGTAAAAGATTTCAATAATACGACTTATGGTGTTCCGAATTATTTAACCGGTAGACGTATAAATGTGCGTTTAGTCGCTAAGTTCTAAGTCTAAATATGTCGCAACTTGGCTAAAAAATACTCTTTTAAACTCCCGCCAAATCTTGGATTTATTTCGAATATCTTAACCTGATTGTCTTGAATTTTGTAGTCGATACAACACAAACCTTCGTATCCTGCTAAACTTAATATTTGTGCGAATAGTTGCAAATATTCTATTAGTCGTGTATTTATGTTTCGAAAGGTATTTGTTTTTCCCTTTGAGAAATTTTGTTTTAAGTTAATATTGAAGGGTATTTTGACATTTTAGGTTTTTAACTATTACTAGTGTTATATGTCATTTTTTTTCAATTAACTTTGTCATGTGTTTACAGGAATTATAGAATGTATGGGCAAGGTCGTTAACCTTGTAATTGAAAACTCTAATGTTCATTTAACAATAGAATCTTCAATTTCTAATGAATTGAAAATTGATCAAAGTGTTGCTCATAATGGTATTTGTCTCACTGTTGTTAGTCAAACCGGTAATCAACACGTAGTAACGGCCATTAAAGAAACGTTGAATGTTACGAATCTCGGTGATTTAAATATTGGCGATTCTGTTAACCTAGAACGTTGTTTGTCTGCTAATGGGCGATTTGATGGTCATGTTGTGCAAGGTCATGTCGATTGTACCGCAATTTGTACTTCTATTGTCGATGAATTAGGAAGTTGGAAATACTTCTTTTCTTATGACAATCCGGGTATGACAGTTAAAAAAGGGTCTATTACGGTGAATGGTACTAGTTTAACCGTTGTTGATAGTCTCGATCAATCTTTTTCAGTTGCCATTATTCCTTATACGCACGAAAATACAGTATTTAAATTTTTGAAAGTTGGGGATAAGGTCAATATTGAATTTGATATTATTGGTAAATATGTCGAACGAATTCTTAACGCAAAATCCTAATTAGTTTGATATTCGTCCTGTTGTTTAGAACTATTTCAATAGTTTTAGTATAAATCGTACCTTAAGGAATTCGAATCTATATTGCATAAATTTGAAAGGGATGTCACGTTTTTTATTTAATTGACGTCTATAAAACAAAAGCTCGTTTCCATTGGATGAAGAAAAGCTTATAAAAGGTTGTATCAAATCAGATATAAAAGCTCAAAAAGCTTTGTACGATACCTATGGCTCCTGGTTAATGGGATTGTGTATGCGCTATACTCAAAATCGAGAAGATGCCGAAGAGGTATTTCACGATGCTATGATGAAGGTTTATAGGTCGATTGATAAATTTAAAGGTGATAGCAAATTAAAAACATGGATTAATAAAGTAGGCGTTAATTGTGCGCTCGATTTTTTAAGGAAAAAAAAGAATGCACTCATTATTGAGCATATCTCTGACAATGCTCTCGAAATTAAAGAGTCAGACACAGAATATGAAGTGAGTTTTGAAGCAGAAATGGCTATGTCTTTATTGTGTAAATTAAGCCTTAATCAACAGATTATCATTAATTTATTTGTAATTGATGAATTGAGTCACAAGGAAATTGCCGCTCAATTAGATATTAGTGAAGAAGCTTCAAGGTCGCAATATAGTCGCGCAAAACGAGCACTGGCAGAATTAGTAAAAATGCAATTATTGAAAAATGAAATCAGGAAATAAACTCAACCAAGCCCTAAAAAAGGCATTGCAAGAGCATCCTCAACCCTTGCACGAGGCGCAGTGGGAAAGGATTCGCGCTGAGTTAGAAGAAAAGAAAAGACGTCCTTTCCTTTGGTTGTACTTTTTTGGATCAGCTTTATTGCTGCTTACAATTGGTGGTTTAGTATATTGGAATGCCTCTAACAATATCGAAAGCGTCAAGTCAATCTCTATTCAACCAGCTATTGAAAACCCAATTGTAAATATAAATGTTGACTCAACTCTCGAAGTTAAGTCCGATATCAAGCATCTGTCTCAAACTGAAACAGAAATAAACAACTCTATAGAAAGTAAACGTAATACTCAATTACAAACTACTCAAAAATCTCTTAAGATTGATGATATCCCTGCGAAATCTAAATCTTTATCGGCTGCAAATACAAATAGATTCCGTCGTCCTAATCCTGTTAATGATCAACTTTTGTATGATATTGAAAATCTTAAGCCCAATTCAATAAAATCAAATAGCTTAGATAATTTAATCCAAAATATTGGAGCGTCAAAGCACGTTTTGGTAGAATCACCTAAGGTAATGAATGATACAATTGAAAAAATAAACGATTCTGCTCAACAAACACCTCAACTAACGAATGCAATTGCTCAAAATGAGGATGGGGTTGAAAGTGATATTCCAACGGATGATTCAACTAAATCCAAAAAGAAGAAAAAGAAATCTAAAGTGTCAGAGAAAGGTGAATATGGAAATGGCGTTTTTGTACTAGGTTTAGCTACTGGAATAACTTCAATTAATACTTCTGTAGTAAAATTAACCAATCAAGAGTATTTACATAAAGATACTAAAAACGTTTTTGAAGCAGGAAATAAAAATCAATCTGCTTTCTTTATGAATTTCTCATTTGAGTATAAATTAGGTTCCTTAGGCTTTAGATTAAATAGCGGTCTACAATACAGAAGCATTTCAAATGATATTAATTTTAATTACAAGTTGAGTCAAATTGCCGTTAGAAATAGTGATAATACTATATCTTTCTATATTAATGTTCCCGATTCTTCTAATCCAATGGTTTTTAAACTGCAATCTAGACAGTCTTTTCAATTTATTACCTTGCCTTTGCAATTAAGTTATGGACTTAAACTTAATAGTAAATATGAAGCTATTTTTAACGCTGGAGTTAATATAAGCGGATTGGTGGCTAGTTCTGGAAAAATGTTTAATTTAAATAGTTTTGAAGCTAAACCAGTAAATACTTTAATGAATCGCAAAATTAATTATGGATTAAATGGAGGCATTCAATTATCTAGACATTTATACCGTCAATGGTGGTTAGGTCTAGAAGCAGGATTATCAACCGTAAATATGGCTTATGATTTGGGGTCTGGTAATTTAAATTCTAGAATTACCTCCCGTTCTCTTAATTTGCAAATTCGATTCAAACTTTAATTCCAACTATCTCTCAAACAACAAACCTATATGTTAAGACAATTATTTCTAGTAGCGTTAATGCTATTCAGTCAGTTTTTGATTGGACAAATCAAAGAAGTTCCAGGACAAAAAACTCTAAATTATGAAACATTAACCATAGATTCTGTGCAAAATCTTTTTGCCATTTCATCTTTTAATGATTCAACTTCTCTTAATAAATATGATACTATTTCTAAATCATGGACGACACTTTCAACTATTTATATTGGTTCTAATACTAGTTTAGTTGGTTTAAGGTCGGAATTAGGTTGGGGTGGAGCTATTTATTTATCTGGATTGAAAGACACCAATAGTTATTCAATATTTTTGACTAATCAAAGTTCTTGGAAACGCTTGGGTAAAATGTACAAATCATCCTTTAGTTCTAAGGGAAATTTCTATCATAAATTTTATAGATTTAAAAATGAAGTCTATTTCGTTACTAATGCCGATTCTATTGGAGGTCATCCTAATGGACATGTTTTTAAAGTAACACCTAATGGATTAATCAATATGAACTTTAATGTATCAGCTCCCGAATATCATATGATTATGCGCAATGATACGCTTATTGTTGGTGCTAATGCAACTATGTATTATTATTCTAATCCTAATTGGATTACTTATAAAAAGTTGCCTTCCCAAAGCTCTAATTATATAAGAGGTATGGTTTTGAAACAAGGAAGCTTAATTTATTGCCAAAATGATTTATATCTCAAACAGTTAAACTCTAATTACATCGATTCTGCTCTAATTGGTACTCAAGGTGAATTAACGAATGTTGCTAATGTTATTTATTTAACCCCTCGAGCCACTGCACCCAATTATACGGTTTATAAATTTGATACTATTCATACTGTCGAAATAGCCTTCAAGCTAAAGGGCTCGGATAGTCTACCGCTTAAAATTGTCTCCGATAACAAAAAGGCGTATATGATTTTTGAAAGTAATCATACAATTCGTGCAGATAATAAAGTTATGGGCAGAATTGCTGAACTTCAAGTCGGTAAGTACTCTATTTCTTACTACGATTCAGTATGGCTTGCTCCCTTCCTTGACCATAATAAAAACCTTATTCTAGATGCTGGTGACGAAATTGTCTCTGTTAATTTTTCGGAATTATATGGCGACCTATTTTTAACCAATCCACCTAACAACCGTTTGTTGTATAAAGCGCTTGATAATGAATATATTTGCTTTGTAGCACCCAAAAATTTAAGTACGGATTCTTGTTATGAACTCACTTTCTCAGGTGCTCGATGCAGCAATCATTACAAATCTCCAATTTCTAATGATACTTTATATTATCCTTATCAAACTAGAGAAAGTGACGGCATTCGGAATGTTAGAGTTAATGTAGCAGCTTCTGGTAATGCTAGAATTGACTTAGATAAACCTATGCAAATTGAACTTTATAGAAGTGATTGTGATTTTTCGAATGTGACAGGACAGGTTGATATCTATTTGCCTGATAGTGCTAGATTATCGAACTCAATTCCAAATTTCATTACAAGAGTTAATAACAAATATACTTACGATTTTTCTTTAGGTCCAAATGCTTCTAAATTTATTACGTTTAATGTTTTTTATCCTAGTAACTATTTTAATTATGGTACCAACCAAACAATTAAGGCCGAGGTGGTAAAAACTACAAATGAATTCCAATTGGATAACGCAGATAGTGCTATCCATTATTTAAAATATAGCTTCGACCCAAATCAAAAAATTTGCGTGCCCGAAGGTCGGATTAATTATGGGTTGAAAAGTATACGGTTTCATATTGATTTTCAAAATGAAGGGAATGATTATGCTAAAAGAGTTGTTGTCATTGATACACTTAATCTTAAAATCCCAGTCTATGAGTTTAAAATTTTAAGCGCTAGTCATCAATATGTTCTCAGTCATAAGGATAATGTAGTTACTTGGACATTCAATGATATTAACTTGATGCCTAAAATGATGTCAGAAGAGTTAAGTAAAGGCTTTATCGAATTTGAAGCTAAAGTTAATGGAGAGTTCAGAGTCGGTGATAGTATCGTTAATAACGCCTTAATCTATTTTGATAATAATGAACCTATTATTACTAATTTTAGCCATGTTAAACGTGTAACTGGTTTTAATACTTTGCAAGTTCAAAATTTACTTGATATTTATCCAAATCCTATATCTAATCAATTTAATATTATTAATAAATCTGAATCTATTTTAGAGCTTGCCATATATGATATTCAAGGACGATTAATACAAGAATTATCAGTAGAAGCCGGACAAAAGCAAATTATCTCAAGTGAACAATGGAGTCCAGGTATTTATATGGTATATATAAAAGGTATTGGCGACATGATGATTATAAAGGGATAGTACTTCTGTGATTTTAGTGACAAATTTATCCTGCCTATTGTTGGTATTAGAGGCTTTGTTAATGATGTTATTTAGGGATAGAAAATGGAGGATTAGTCTTATTACTAGTAATATCCATAACTAGTGTTTGAATTTGAGTACTCCTGTTAATTAATTTGTGGCGACAAAGCTATTTCAATAGATACTTCAACAGATTTAAATTAGTGATTACGGCTATAATGCCTGATAAATCAGAAAATTACGAAGGTTTCTTTATAAGTTGAATATTATAAACAATTGACATTATGTTAAAATTATTAAAAAAATTACTCAGAATCAGAAGTGGATTCAAAAAAGTTAATTACTTTTGCGCTCTGGTATTATTATCAATGAAAAAATTATTATTTTATTTTATTTCTTTTGCGCTGTTATCTTCATGTGCTAAAGATACACCCATCGAAGATCGCGATATGGATGCGAGTTTTACAAACAAACCTAGCATTGCGCAACTGGCAGTAAAAAAAGCGCCGGAACCAAGGGTGGTAGATATTTATAATGAAAAAGGCGCTATTGTATATGCTCCTAAGGGAACAATCTTAACTTTCGCTCCTAACACTTATGGAAGTATTCCAGGTACTGTAACGCTTAAAATTTATGAGGTTATGGATAATAAGAGTATGGTAGGTACTGGTGTCTATACTGAAACTGAAGATGGTCGAATGTTGAATTCATATGGCATGTTCAGAGTTGTAGCATATCGTGGAAGTGCAATTGTACAACCACAATTAAATGTTCAGGTTACAATGCCAATTCCTTCTGGTGTGAACCCTTCTAATGCAAAATTGTTCGAATTGGTTGAATCTCTTGATACTAACAGGATTCAGATGGTCGGTAAATGGAAGGAGTCAACTAGTTCATGGACTGTGGATACGAGTAACAGTAGAGCAAGATTCTCAATCAGCTTGTTGAACTGGTGCAATCTAGATGCCTACATAACTTCAGGAAGTAATAACAAAATTTTTGTTTCTGTTC
>JADLHV010000238.1 GCA_020848595.1 Bacteroidia bacterium | reverse complement strand
TAAAAATTACCAACCCGCCCTGTAAAGCAGGCTGATGGCGCATTATTTTTCTTTACTCGCAAGCTCGTGAGACCGCTACGCTCAGTTTGTTTCCTTTTCTTTTCCTAAAAGAAAAGGAAATGCCCCCACGGCATGAGTGGTTGAAAACATTAAGAAATGTGCACTATGCATAGTTGAGTACTAATATTTGAAATCAAAATTTTCTAAACCAAAAAAAGGGCATGAGTGGTTGAAATCTAAAAGAATTGTGCACTAAACATAGTTGAGCACAAATATCCGAAATCAAAAATTTCACCCTATCCCCAAAAAAAAAGGGCATGAGTGGTTGAAAACATTAAGAATTGTGCACTAAACATAGTTGAGCACTAAGTTTCGAATTAAAAATTTCACTCTAAAGTAAAAAAAAGGCCAATAAAGAGTAAACTATAGAAACTTTTGTAAATTAAATAAATCCCCTTATCTTTGCAGCCCTTTTAAAGAAACAAATTATAAAAAAGTATGAGTTTAGTTAACTATGAATCTGCAATCATACTAACACCCGTACTGTCTGAAGCGCAAATGCAAGAAGCCGTAAAAAGCTACAGACAGTTGGTTGCAGAGCACGGTGGTGTCATGGTGGCAGAGAACAATTGGGGTCTCACCAAATTGGCATATCCGATTAAGAAAAAATCGACCGGCTTCTATCACTTCTTCGAATTTCAGGCTAATCCTGAATTCATCGCACAACTTGAGACACTCTACCGCAGGGATGAGCGTATCTTAAGATTTTTGAACATTAAATTAGATAAGCATGCTGTCATCTTCAACGAAAAGAAGAAGAAAGGCGAAATCGCACCAGCAGCAAAACTCGTTAAGGAGGACGCAAAAGTATGAGCAAGCAAGCACAAGACAATTTTAATTTCCATTCTCAAGCCGCCAATCAGCAGGTTATTAAGAAGAAATATTGCCGTTTCAAGAAGCACAATATCAAGTATATTGACTACAAGGACGCTAACTTTCTCTTGAAATTCATGAATGAGCAAGGAAAAATCCTTCCAGGTAGAATCACTGGAACATCTGACAAATATCAACGCAAAGTGGCTACAGCAGTTAAACGTGCTCGTTTCATGGCCATATTGCCTTTCGTAGCAGACGGTTTAAAATAATAATAAGGAGGAAATTTAAATGGCAAACATGAAATTAATTCTTACTCAGGACGTTAGAAACCTGGGACATAAAGATGATGTGGTGAGCGTGCGTCCAGGTTATGGTCGTAACTTCCTTATCCCACAAGGTATGGCTAAAATGGCTACCGAATCAGCAATGAAAATGCTGGCTGAAGACATCAAGCAAAGAGCTTTTAAACAAGATAAAATCAAAAAAGACGCTGAAGCTCTCGCTACTCGTTTGGATGGTGTTTCTATTGTTATTAAAGCTAAAACCGGAACTTCTGGAAAGATTTTCGGTTCAATTACACCTTTGCAAGTTGCTAACGTATTAAAAGAAAAAGGCATCGAAGTTGACAGAAGAAAAATCGTTTTCTCTGAAGACCCTCGTGTTCTTGGTCAATATAAAGCAATTATCAACCTCCACAAAGAGGTTTCTAAAGATATCAATATCGAAGTAGTCGCCGAATAATCGACCAATCTTCGCACTTTTTAGAAAAAGGGATGAAATAAATTCATCCCTTTTTTCATTGTATAGTCACAATATTTTATCTTCGTATTTTATCTGAAATGAAAAACATTCTTAAACTAACTTTCGTCTCTATTTTATCTATTTTATTTAGTCTTAACATAAATGCCCAAGTCAAACAAAATGGACTTCTCTGGCAAGTTACTGGCAATGGTCTAAAAAAACCTTCTTATGTCTACGGGACGATGCACGTTAGTCAGAAAATTGCGTTTCACCTCGGTGATTCCTTTTATCTTGCACTCTCTAAATGTGATATTGTTGCGCTTGAACAAGATCTCGATAGTGTTATTCACCGTTGGATTACTGAATCTGAATTTGATAACCCAGAAGATGCCGAAAAAGTATACCCTAGAAACTCAAGCCAATTTCTAAATTTCTTTAATTTTACTCTTAATAGCTATGATAAAGACTTGCTTAAAAGAAAACTTAGCGCCGAAGTTAGAGAAGTTAATTATCTTCTTCAAAGAGGAGAACAAGACGATTTCGAAGAAGATGCTTGGCTCGATTTATATATCTACCAATTGGCTAAGAAATTAAAAAAGGGATTTACGGGTGTTGAAGGTTATGAAGAAAGCCGAGATTTAGTTAAAAAAGCCAATAAAGAACCCAATGATGCCAAAAAGAAAAAACCAAAACGTTTTAATTATAAATTAAGAATGCAGGTAGCCGAAGCTTATCGCACAGGTAATATTCAACTTATAGACTCAATAGATCGACTAACCGAAAGCGAACATTATCTCGAATATATGCTTTATAAACGCAATGCCAATATGGTGCGTCGAATGGATTCTATAATGCGCCAAGGTAATACCTTATTCACGGGAGTTGGTTGCTCGCATTTACCTGGAACCAAAGGCGTTTTGCAAATGCTTATTGATATGGGGTATCAAGTTCGTCCGGTTCAAAGTATTGCACTCGAAAAAAGCAAAATGGCTAAGAAAATAGAAAACAAGAAGATTGAACATAAATATAGCACCTATACTTCAGAAGATGGATTAATTTCTGCCATTCTACCTACCCGCTTAACTAAGGTCAATAATAATAGTTATATATCGTCTTACCTCAGTCCCGACTTAGCTAATGGTTATTATTATCAAATAGAAAAAATAACTTGTAACTCTATTTTCTCGGGTAAATCGCCCGAAGATGTTTTAAGAGTAATCGATACACTGATATTTGAAAATATTCCAGGTGAGATAACCAGTAAAAAGAACATTCTATCTAATGGATTTAATGGAATGGAAGTCGTTACAATGCTGAAAACTGGTGATTTAAATCGTTTTCAAATATTAGCTTCTCCTTTTTATGTTTACATCATACGGATGTCTGGCAAGAAAAATTTTGCAATATCATCTGATGCTAATAATTTCTTCAAATCAATTAAAATTATTGAAGGTAATGCCTCCGTTTGGCAACGCATCAATAGTCCTGACAGCGTGTTTTCGTTAGACTTGCCAAGTAATGAAAAAACAGATCGACTGCCAATGCCATATAAAGGCGACCCATCGTTTGAGCATTTAGTTTACGAAAAAAATTCAGGTAATACGTATTTGATAAAACAAGAAGACATTCTCAATCAGTTCTATCTCGAGCAAGATACTTTTGAATTAGATTTAATGGCTGAGAGCTTTTCTAAAACAGATGATTTTGTGATCTTATCGAAGAAACATTTTGTTTGGAATGGCTATAATGCCTTAGATGCAGAATTTGCTAATAAAAACAGTGACAAATTAATTGCGCGATTTGTGATCAGTGGGACACGTTATATTATGTTTTTAATGAAACCTAACAATAATGGAGGCGATTTTAATGATAGATTTTTTACTTCTATTAAATTCAATGGTAAACCCACTTTTCAATTTATAGAATACAAAGACACTTCCCTATTTTATACAGTTAAAACGCCTATTTTACCTTTATTAACTAAAGCAAGACCTTCGTATTCATTTTTCGGTGCTAGCGAAGTTGATGATGATAACGCCGCATTAGATGATAAATATAAAGGAAGCTATAAAGAAGTTTATTATATGCCAAAAAACAGCAATGAATTTATATCAGTTGGTATGTATAGATATGGTTATTATGAAAAACAATACAGAAGCCAACAGAAATATTTTGATAATTGGGAAAAGAAACACAGTTCATTGCGCTTATTACATAAATCTACGACAGTAAAGAAAGGCATTAATTACGTCACCTTAACCTACACAGATACCAATACCACTCGTCAAATTAAAGTCTTACACGCGCTAAATGGCAAGTTAAAATATACTCTTGAAGCCTACCTAGATACAGTTTCTGGCAAAAGTGATTTTATTGAAAACTTTTTTAACACCTTCGATATCAGTGATACTTTACTTGATGATGATATTTTTAAAAACAAAGGGTATCGATTTTTTGCTGATTTTACGAGCAATGATTCTGCCACAAGAAAAGCTTCAATAAAATATTTTGATGATGTAACCTTCTATAAAGAAGACATTACTAATATATGCAACGTAATAGACACAATAAGCATGAAAGGCGATGCTGCACAATTAAGATCATCTATGATTCAAAGACTAGGTGAAATTGATAGTGCCGCGCATTTAATCGTTCCCTATTTACAAAAATTATACAATAGATTTTCGGATACTGCCTATATGCAAATTGAAATCATAAACGCCATTTCAGCCCAGCAAAATGAAAAGGCATTTAATGCTATCAAACCGATACTCGCCAATGATATTCCAATTTCGGATAATTCATATAGTATGGAATTAATGTTATCAGGTTTTGGCGATTCATTGAAACTTACCAAAATAATATTACCAGAACTCATAGAATTAACTACAATACCCGAGTATAGAAACACGGCTTATCAATTAATGAGCAGGATGAAAGATAGTGGTATTATTAACGAAACGGATTATGCCAGTATACATGAAAAGTTAATTAAGGAAACTAAAATCGAGTACAAGCGAATAATGGCGAATTTAACGCGAGAAAAAGATAATAGTTCGTTCGATACTTATGATTTTTATAGGTATAATATTAAATCGAGTTATTCAATTTTCAGCAATAGGGTTAGTTTCAACAGTGGTAACTATAACTCTTATTATAAAGAATCGTATTTATTATCTGACATGTTAGATTTATCGCTTCCATTGAGGAACAAATACAGTAATATGCAAGACTTATTAGAAAAGATTCTTAAGATTACAGACAATGAAACGCGACTTAATTTATTACCTGTATTATTAAAATATAACATCAATTTTAATGATACGGTTTATACCGCATTAGCCAAAAATTTAAAAACCAGAACCCGTTTTTATAATGTACTAGCAGAAGCTGGCAAGTCTGAAAAGTTTCCTGCAGAATTTCATAATCAAAAAGATTGGGTTAGTTCAGAGATTCATAGGTTATTATCAGATGAAGAGGTAATGGATTCAATAGTATTTATAGAAAAGAGATTGATTATTTATCAAAATGATTCAGCAATAGTGCACATTTGTAAGTATAGAATTGCGGAAGAAGACGAATGGTCATATTTTATTTCTGAGGCTCTTCCATTAGACTCTAACAAGTTAAATGACCCTAAAAAATCCTTATTAATGAATTCCATAAGTTTTCCGATTATAGAAGAAATGAAGTATAGTAAAATCATGAATACGATTTTCTTTGACAATTTATTGCGTTTAACTCGCAACAGGAACGGAGGTTATTACGATAGTTATTTATACGGGTACAATAGTGCATCTTCTTGGGATTATTAAAGTAAAAAGAAATTAGAAAGCTCGGTTTAATCCGGGCTTTTTTTTTGTGGGTTTAAGAAGGACAGCATTACCGAATTTAATAGAAAGCTAGAACAAGATTGCAATCATTGAGTATGCCCAAAAAGTCGGGCATAAAAAAAGCCGTATCGTGAAGATACGGCTTTAAAGTATAATGTTGAATATTATTCAGGGTTAGATTCGGTAGCATCGGTGCTAGTTTCAGTAGCTGCAGGAGCTTCATCACGCGGTTTAGCTTTAGCTCTACCTCTTCTTGTTTTCGTTTTAGTTTCTTGTTTTTTGCCTACTTTGTCGGTGTACTCATTAAAGTCTACCAATTCAATCATAGCCATTTCAGAATTATCCCCCATTCTATTACCTAATTTAAGGATTCTGGTATACCCACCTGGTCTACTAGCGATTTTTTCGGCGATAGGGCCAAAAAGTTCTTGAATAGACTCTTTATCTCTCAAGTAGCTAAATACGATTCTTCTAGAGTGAGTAGAATCATTTTTTGCTTTTGTAAGAATAGGTTCGGCATATACTCTAAGCGCTTTAGCTTTAGCCAAAGTAGTAGTAATCCTTTTGCGTTTTATAAGGGAGATGGTCAGGTTAGCCATCAAAGCTCTTCTATGAGAAGCTGTCCTGCCTAATTTGTTTACTTTATTTCCGTGTCTCATTCTAAACTAATATTAATCTTCACCTAAATTGTATTTTGATACGTCCATACCGAAGTTAAGACCTTTTTCTCTAACGAATTCTTCCAATTCAGATAAAGATTTTTTACCGAAGTTTCTAAATTTCAAAAGATCATCGATATCGTAGCTAACGAGTTCTCCTAGAGTACGGATTTCGGCAGCCTTAAGGCAATTGTAAGCTCTAACAGAAAGGTCTAAATCAGCTAAATTAGTCTTAAGGATTTTGCGCATATGCAAGAAATTCTCATCGACTTCCTGAGCAGGTTTTTTCACTTGAGAATCGAGGAGAATATTTTCATCGCTAAACAAGATAAAGTGTTGGATCAGGATATTTGCGGCTTCTTTCAAGGCACTTTCCGGATGGATAGAGCCGTCGGTAGTCAATTCAATGATTAATTTCTCGTAATCGGTTTTTTGTTCAACCCTAAAATCTTCAACAGAATATTTAACATTCTTAATTGGAGTAAAGATAGAGTCGATAGGGATAAGACCGATTTGAGCATCTTTCGGTTTATTTTCTTCGGCAGGCACATAACCACGACCTTTGTCGATAGAAATTTCCATTTCAAGATTTACGAACGGTTCCATATTACAGATAACCAGTTCAGGGTTTAATACTTCGAAAGTATTGGTATATCTTGCGATATCACCGGCAGTGAATTGCTCTTTACCTTTGATAGAGATGAACACTTTTTCGTGGTCATCGGTATTGCTTATCTTCTTCAATCTAACTTGTTTCAAGTTAAGGACAATTTCTGTAATGTCCTCAGAAACACCTTTGATTGTAGTGAATTCGTGCTCAACACCTTGGATTCTGATAGCGGTGATGGCATGACCTTCAAGCGATGAAAGCAATATTCTACGCAGTGAGTTTCCAATTGTAACGCCGTAACCTTTCTCAAGCGGAGAGAACTCAAACAGACCAAAGAAGTCTGTGTCCTTGTGCATGATTACTCTTTCGGGTTTTTGGAATGCTAATATTGGCATTTGTTAACTTTTTTTATTTGATGGTTTATTTAGAGTACAACTCTACGATTAACTGCTCTTTAATGTTTTCAGGAATATCTGATCTTTCTGGGAGGTTGACGAAAGTTCCACTCATTTCCTTATCATTCCATTCAAGCCAAGAGAAACGTTTGTTTCCTGCGCCTAATGAATTGGAGATAGACTCCAAGGATTTAGATTTTTCGCGGACAGCTACTTTGTCACCAACTTTTAAGAACATAGAAGGGATATTGACGATTTCGCCATTCACTAAGATATGCTTATGAGACACAAGTTGTCTAGCAGCACTTCTAGAAGAAGCGATACCTAGTCTGTATACGGTATTATCCAATCTAGACTCAAGGAGTTTCAATAAGTTTTCACCAGTAATACCACGTTTTTTAGAAGCGATACTAAAGGTTTTAGCAAACTGACGTTCCAAAATACCATAAGTATATTTAGCTTTTTGCTTTTCTGCAAGCTGGATGGCGTATTCTGATTGTTTGCCTCTTCTTCTGGAATTACCGTGCATTCCAGGAGGATAATTTTTCTTCTCTAGAGTTTTGTCCGGGCCAAAGATTGCCTCTCTGAACCTACGGGCTATTTTTGTTTTGGGTCCTGTATATCTTGCCATTATTTTTTCTCTATTATTATGCGTTTAGATACGTCTGCGTTTAGGAGGACGGCATCCATTATGAGGAAGAGGTGTATTATCGTTGATAGACATTACTTCCAATCCTGATGCAGCTAAGTTTCTGATTGCAGAATCTCTACCTGAACCTGGTCCTTTAAC